>JARDZH010000622.1 GCA_029240955.1 Pseudomonas sp.
CCCCGGCGAAGCTGGATTACCTGGCCGATGGCCGACTCGACTTCGGTGCACACTGCTGGCTCGCAGGTTCCGCAAGCCTGTGCGGTGAGGATCAGCGGCTGATGCCAGAACCCCGCTTGCGTTATCACCTCAAGAACTTCCAGCTCGACAGCCTGGCGCAATGGTTGCCCAAGGATCTGATGTGGAAAGGCGCGCTGAACGCGGATGTTCGCCTGGACATGCCCGCGGCCGGACCTTCCGGGCAGATCTCCGTCGACGCCAGCGGCGGCACGCTGCGGATCCGCGACAAGAACCAGTGGCTGGATTTTCCGTACAAGGCGTTGAAACTGGACAGCACGCTGACACCCAAGCGCATTGACACGCGGCTGGACTTCGACGGTGCGCGACTGGGGCGGCTATTGGTCAATGCGCGCATCGACCCTGTGTCAGCGGACAAGCCTCTGGCCGGCGACTTCGATCTGTCCGGTCTGGATATTTCCGTGGCCCGGCCCTTTGCGCCGATGGTGCAGAAGCTCACCGGTCAGCTCAACGGCAGTGGGCGTCTGTCCGGCAGCTTGCTCGCGCCTCAGGTGAATGGCGTTGTCAGCCTGGACGGCGGAGAAGTGTCGGGACCGGAGCTGCCGATGGAATTGCGTGATCTCAACGTCAAGGCGCTGATCGCCGGCGAGAACGTGCAGATCAATGGCGGCTGGAAGAGCGGGGCGACCGGTCAAGGTTCGCTGAGCGGACAAGTCAGCTGGGCGCAGGCCTTGATGGTCGATCTGAGCCTCAAAGGTTCACAGCTGCCCATTACGGTGGAGCCCTATGCTGCGGTGGAAGCGGCTCCCGATCTGAAAATCTCCATGCAGGGCGACCGGCTGGCGGTGTCCGGCAAGGTGAGAATACCCAAAGGCGCGATCACCGTGCGCGAGCTGCCGCCGTCGACGGTCAAGGTGTCCGAAGATACCGTGATCGTCGGCGAGCAGACGGACGAGGGCAAAGCGCCCATGGCCGTGGCCACGGATGTCAATGTCGAGGTCGGTGAAGAGCGTCTGGCCTTCACCGGGTTCGGGCTGACTGCCAATCTGGCCGGGCATTTCCATATCGGCGACAACCTGGACACCCGGGGAGAGCTGACGCTGAACGAGGGTCGTTACCGCGCCTACGGGCAGCGTCTGACGATTCGTCGCGCGCGGCTGCTGTTTGCCGGGCCGATCTCCCAGCCGTATCTGGATATCGAGGCCATCCGCCAGACCGACGACGTCATCGCGGGCATTCGCTTGAGTGGCAGCGCGGAACAGCCGACCACCGAAGTTTTCTCCGAGCCCGCCATGAGCCAGGAGCAGGCGCTGTCCTACCTGGTCATGGGCCGCCCACTGGGTGAAAGCGGGGAAGACACCAATATGGTCGCCCAGGCCGCGCTGGCGCTGGGGGTCGCGGGCAGTGCGTCGACCACGGGCAAGCTGGCCGATAACCTGGGCATCAAGGATTTCGAGCTGGACACGTCCGGCAGCGGCGATGAAACCAGCGTCGTGGCCAGCGGCAAGATCACCGACAAGCTCAGCCTGCGCTACGGCGTCGGCGTGTTCGAACCGGCCAACACCATTGCGCTGCGATACCTGCTCAGCAAGCGCGTGTACCTGGAAGCGGCAAGCGGTATCGCAAGCTCGCTGGATATTTTCTACAAACGCGATTTTTAACGGTCTGGGGGGCGCATTGCGCTCATCCGATATAGGTTGTGGACCGCTTTCGTGGTTAACTTCCGGCTCTTCTCACTCTTTGCAAAAGGACCTGGTTACATGGCTCAAGTCACTCTCAAAGGCGGCCCCGTCCAGATCAACGGCGAACTGCCGAAAACCGGTAGTGCTGCACCGGCCTTCACCTTGGTTGGCGCAGGTCTTGCCGACGTATCGCTGGGCGATTTCGCCGGCAAGCGCAAGGTGCTGAACATTTTCCCGAGCGTGGACACGCCGACCTGCGCGACTTCGGTGCGCAAGTTCAACGCCCAGGCCAACTCGATCGAAAACGCGGTCGTCCTGTGCATTTCCGCCGACCTGCCGTTCGCTCAGGCGCGTTTCTGTGGCTCTGAAGGGCTGGAAAACGTGCAGAACCTGTCGGTATTCCGCAGTGCCGATTTCAGCCGCAACTACGGTGTCGCCATTGCCGACGGCCCGTTGGCAGGTCTGACCGCCCGCGCTGTGGTGGTGCTGGACGAAAACGATAACGTCCTGCACAGCGAACTGGTGTCGGAAATTGCTCAGGAGCCTGACTACGACGCGGCTCTGGCAGCGCTCAAGTAACAATCGTCGGCGTTCAAGCGGCCCGGACCTTACCGGGCCGTTTTTTTATAGACCGCTCAACCGTTTAACGAAAGTAAGCGCTTGGTAAAGGCGCTTTGCTTGTAACGCATCTGTGCTTATTGTTCAGCCTCCGAGAGGCTCTGAAAAAGTCCCACCTCCCCGTAATGGTTGATTTATACATGCAATCGTCTGGCCCCCGTAATTCTCGTCGCTGGTTGATCAGTCTGCTGGTCCTGCTTGTCATCGTCGCGCTGTGCTGGTGGCTATGGCCCTCATCGACCGCGCGCGACGGTGCAGCTGCCAAGGCACCCGCTGGCGCGGGACGTGCGGGCGGT
>JARDZH010000623.1 GCA_029240955.1 Pseudomonas sp.
GCTACAGCCCCCGATTTCTCTGCCTTCCAGCGTTTTGAGTTGCCCCCAGAGATTGTGGGCCTGACTGTGGATAACGTGGGCAAAACAGCGTGTACGCCAAGCGGGCTGCGGCTTTCAGAGGGTTGATCACATTTTGTACAGGTCGCAGCCAGAGCTCCAAGTGCAGAGGCGCGCTTGATCCTTGGCATGCCAGACGGGCATGCTGCTGCACTGACCACCATCTTATTAACAGGCGGCGCTGCCGAGAGCGCCCTGTCAGGAGAACGAAATGACTTCCACAGTATTCATTACCGGCGCCACTTCCGGGTTTGGCGAAGCCTGCGCCCGGCGTTTCGCCGAAGCGGGATGGTCGCTGGTGTTGACGGGTCGCCGTCAGGAGCGCCTGGACGCATTGAGCGCCGAACTGTCCGCCAAGACTCGCGTGCACACGCTGGTGCTGGACGTTCGCGACCGTGCGGCAATGGAAAGTGCTATCGCGGAGCTGCCAGAAGAGTTCGCCACTATTCGCGGCCTGATCAACAACGCAGGTCTGGCGCTGGGCATCGACCCGGCTCCGAAGTGCAGCCTGGACGACTGGGACACCATGATCGACACCAACGTCAAAGGTCTGGTCTATTCCACACGTCTGCTGCTGTCCCGCCTGATCGGTCACGGACGCGGCGCGAGCATCGTCAACGTGGGCTCGGTTGCAGGTAACTATCCTTATCCGGGTGGCAACGTTTATGGCGGCACCAAGGCGTTCGTGAAGCAGTTCTCGCTCAACCTGCGCAACGATCTGGTAGGGACCGGCGTGCGCGTGACCAACCTTGAGCCAGGCCTGTGCGAAAGCGAGTTCTCGCTGGTGCGTTTTGGCGGCGATCAGGCCAAGTACGATGCTACTTACGCAGGCGCTGAGCCGATCCAGCCACAAGACATCGCTGACACCATCTTCTGGATCATGAACACCCCGGCGCACGTGAATATCAACAGCCTGGAGCTGATGCCGGTCAGCCAGAGCTGGGCCGGCTTCTCGATTGATCGCACTCGCGGTTGATCAGGTGTCTGTAGGGGCGGCTTGATCATCGCATGACATGTGTCTACGGCAGAGGTCAGCCGGGCAGGGCCGCAGCGACCGGTGCGCCGGTGCCGCGGTTCTGCAGATGATCCGCCAGGCCGATGTAGCAGGTCGCCAGATGATAAGGCGTCGTTGACGGCATATCGCGGCGACTTACTCGGCCTTCGGTGTCCAGGCACTCGTTCCAGCCGCCGTCATGCAGAAAGCGCTCTTGCAATGCACGCAGCTGATCGCTCAGTTCAGCCCGCGTTTGCGGGTGCAGCGCCAGCGCCCTCAGGTATTCTGCCTGCGCCCAGATACGCTGAGTACCATCCAGGACGTCCCCTTCCAGCGTCAGCGCGGCGGCCACTGCGCCGGTTTCTGAATCAACACCCTGCGCTTCAGCGTGCAGAAACCCTCGGGTAAGTGACTCGTGCAGCGGCCTGTCGTGCATGTCCGGCGAGGACTGCAGCAAGAAGAACCACTCGAACTGGTGGCCTGGCTCGTACCAGTTATCCACAGCGCCCAGCGGCTTCTCCAGCATGACACCGGTGGCCGGATCGACGAAGCGCCGCTGCATGTGTTCCACAAGACCGTCGAGTGCCGACTGAGTCTGTGGATCAGCGCGCAGCGACAGGGTCGCGAGGAACGCTTCGGCCAAGTGCATCAAAGGGTTCTGCAAAGGACCACTGCCCAGTGACGACCAGTCTTCGTCCAGTTGAGCTTCATACAACCCTGCGCCGTCGGCGAAACGGTCGCTGACCACCTTGAGCGCTGCGTCCAGCGCGGACTCGGCCAGCGGCTCGCGGGTTTTGGCCCAATAGTGGGCGCAAGCGAAAATGATGAACGCGTGGGTGTACAGATCCTTGCGCCGGTCCAGCGGCCGCCCTTCGGGATCGATGCTGTAGAACCAGCCACCGTGCTCGGCATCGTGGAAATGCTGCTGCAGCGAACGGAACAGCGTATCGGCGCGGGACTGCGCGTCGGCAACGTCAGGATGGTCGATCAGACTGGAAAACAGGAACAGTTGGCGTGCGCAGGCCATTGCTCGATAACGTTGCGGCGGCAGCGGTTGATGCCCAGCGTCCAGCGCCTCGTATGGCAGCGCCAGCTGTGCATTCCAGCCGGGACCTTGCCAGAGCGGCACGATCACTCGCAGAAAGTGCGCCTGCAAGGCGGCAAAGACGGAAGTCAGTTCAGGCGTGGAGGCGGAGCTGGAAGCTTGGGACATCGGCTGGCGTCGCGGCAGAGTGGAATGCGCGACATGTTAGCAGGATTGCCCTGGAGGATTGGCGGGAAACGCTCAGGTCCGGATCCAGCGAGCAGCCGGTCCGGACGCTGTTCGTAAGGCGATCAGGCGGCGGTCAGCAGCCCCTGACGTTCGATGAAGGCAATGATCTGCTCGAGCCCGTGGCCGGTTTTCTGGTTGCTGAACACGAACGGCTTGTCGCCGCGCATCCTTCGGGTGTCGCTGTCCATCATTTCCAGCGACGCGCCCACCAGCGGTGCCAGGTCGATCTTGTTGATCACCAGCAGGTCGGATTTGCAGATGCCTGGCCCGCCCTTACGCGGCAACTTGTC
>JARDZH010000624.1 GCA_029240955.1 Pseudomonas sp.
GGTGGGTCTGGAAGACAATCTCTACTTGGACCGCGGTGTGCTGGCCAGCAACGGCCAACTGGTGGAGCGCGCGGTGGACATCATCACCCGCCTGGGTGCCCGGGTGCTGACCCCGGCCGAGGGCCGGGAAAAAATGAAGCTGAGCCGTCGCTGAATCTCTTGCACATCTTATGGAGCCCGCCATGCCTTACATCACCGAAATCAAAACCTTCGCCGCGCTCGGCAGTGGCGTCATCGGCAGCGGCTGGGTCGCTCGCGCTCTCGCCCACGGGCTGGATGTGGCGGCCTGGGACCCGGCGCCCGGCGCGGAGCAAGCGTTGCGACAGCGCGTCGCCAACGCCTGGTCCGCGCTTGAGAAACAAGGACTGGCGGCTGGCGCGTCGCAAGACCGGCTGCGGTTTTTCAGCACCCCGGAAGCGTGCGTGCGCGACGCGGATTTCATTCAGGAAAGCGCGCCCGAACGGCTGGACCTGAAGCTGTCGTTGCACGCCAGAGTCAGTGGCGCAGCCAAGCCAGAAGCCGTCATCGCTTCGAGCACCTCCGGTCTGCTGCCCAGCGAATTCTACGAGTCGGCGATTGATCCCGAGCGTTGCGTGGTCGGTCACCCGTTCAACCCGGTGTACCTGCTGCCGCTGGTGGAAATAGTCGGTGGCAAACGCACGGCGCCGGAAGCGATCGAAGCCGCAAGAACTGTTTACACGCGGCTGGGCATGCGGCCTCTGCACGTTCGCAAGGAAGTCCCCGGATTCATTGCCGACCGGCTGCTTGAAGCCCTGTGGCGCGAGGCCCTGCACCTGGTCAACGACGGGGTCGCGACCACGGGCGAGATCGACGATGCCATTCGCTTCGGCGCCGGCTTGCGCTGGTCGTTCATGGGCACTTTCCTCACTTACACGCTGGCGGGAGGCGACGCCGGCATGCGGCATTTCATGGCGCAGTTCGGCCCTGCCTTGCAATTGCCCTGGACTTACCTGCCCGCCCCTGCGCTGACCGATCGACTGATCGACGACGTGGTCGAGGGCACCTCGGCCCAACAGGGCGAGCGCAGCATCGCGGAGCTTGAACGCTATCGGGACGACTGTCTGCTGGCCGTGCTCGATGCGATCAAGACCACCAAGGCGCAACATGGCCTGGCCTTCGGCGAGTGAGGAGCGACAGATGCCGGAACTGATCACCTATCGCACACCTGTCCAGGACGCCTGGGTCGACTACAACGGGCACCTGCGCGATGCCTATTACTTGCTGATCTTCAGCTACGCCACCGACGCATTGATGGACCGTATCGGTCTGGACAGCGACAGCCGCGAGCAAAGCGGACATTCGCTGTACACCCTCGAGTGCCATCTCAACTTTCTGCACGAGGTCAGGCTCGGCACCGAGGTCTGGGTTCGAACACAGATCATCGCCTTCGACCATAAGCGGCTGCACCTCTATCACAGCCTGCATCGTGAAGGTTTCGATGACGCCTTGGCGGCCAGCGAGCAGATGCTCTTGCACGTGGATCTGGCAGGGCCGAGGTCCGCACCGTTCGGGCAGCACAGCCTGCAACGACTCGAAACGCTGGCAGCGCAGCAGCGAGATCTGCCCTCTCCAGCGTTCGTCGGTCGCGTGATGAGGCTGCCTGGCTGAGGCGACGCTGGGCACCTGCCAAACGGCTCGCGGACTAGCTCAACTGTGGCAGCACCGATGCGCCGAAGGCCTCGATGAACGCTTTCTGATTACGGTTGACGTTATGCAGGTAAAGGCGCTCGAAGCCTTGATCGAGGTCTGCCTGCAACTGCGCAGCATGTCGCTCCAGATCGGAGCCGATGCGCACCTGGTCGAACAGGTCTTCAGGCCGCACCAGACTGGCGGCCGACACGAAGTCAGCGGGAGCTTGCAGGGTGTGCGGAAGCTGGCCTGGAAGCACGTTGGTGCGCCACTGCTGATGCGCGCCGCGCAGCGCTTCGTCGGCGTTCTCGGCATAGGACACTTTGACCTGCAGCACCATGGGCTTGCCCTCGCCGCCGCCTTCCCGGAACGCATCGATGATGCGCTGCTGGGTCTGCGGCGGTCCGCTGACGGTAATCAGTCCATCGGCCCACGCACCCGCCCAGCGCGCCGTCTCGGCAGACAGCGCTGCGGCGTAGATCGGCGGAGCAACAGGCGGCAAGGTGTACAGTCGCGCCCGGTCGACCTTGATCAAACCGTCGTGGGACACCTCCTCGCCGGCCCACAACGCGCGAATGATCGCCACCGATTCGAGCAAGCGCGCATTGCGCTCCGCCTTGGATGGCCAGCGCCCGCCAGTGATGCCTTCGTTGAGTGCTTCACCGCTGCCGACGGCCAGCCAGAAACGCTCGGGATACATCTGCGCCAGCGTTGCAGCCGCTTGCGCAATCAGCGCCGGGTGGTAGCGATAGCCGGGGGCATTGACCACGCCCAGACTCAGATTCGTTGCCTGCATTGCAGCACCGAGCCAGGCCCAGGCAAAGCCGCTCTGCCCCTGGTCATCGCTCCAGGGATGAAAATGATCCGAGCACATGCCCGCGTTGAACCCCGCCTGTTGTGCGTGCTGCATCAGCTGCAACAGCTCGCCCGGCGAAAACTGCTCGTGTGAAGCGTGGTATCC
>JARDZH010000625.1 GCA_029240955.1 Pseudomonas sp.
AAAGCCAGTGGCCGGACCTGAGTGATTCGGCGTTGCTCGGTTCGCTGGAAAACTGGCTGCAGCCTTATCTGAACAACGTCAGCCGTCTGAGCCACTTCGGGCAGCTGGATCTGCCTTCGATCCTGCGCAGCACGCTGCCGTGGCCACTGCCCCAGCAGCTCGATGAATTGGCGCCGACCCACATCGACGTCCCGTCCGGTTCGTCTGTGAAGCTGGACTACAGCGAAATCCCGCCGATCCTGGCCGTGCGCCTGCAGGAACTGTTCGGTCTGGCGGACACGCCGCGTATCGCGGGAGGCCGACAGGCGCTCAAGTTGCACCTGCTGTCACCGGCGCGTCGTCCCGTGCAGGTGACGCAAGATCTGGCGAGCTTCTGGCGCAACACGTACCAAGAGGTCAAGAAAGACCTCAAAGGTCGCTACCCGAAACACTATTGGCCGGAAGACCCCTTGATCGCCGAACCCACGGCGCGAATCAAACCGCGCAAGGCTTAAGACTCCGGCGTAACCGGCAGCAGAAAACGGCCAATCAGCGGCAAGTGGTCCGAAATCAGTAGCGTGTCTTCACGACGCACCCGGGCCTCGACGCGCTTGAGGTGCGGGCTGTGAAAGAAGTAATCCAGTGTGCGATCCGGGCCGTCCACGCCAGTGTCGTTGGGGAAATGCGTCAGCCACTTGCGTCGGTCCATGCCGCCGGCCTCGGCGTTGGTCGGAACCATTGGATATTTGTCCCACAGCAAATGCAGCGGGCTATCAGGGACATAGTCGCTGCGCTGTGTTTCCGGCAAACGCTGATATTGGCCCAGCGGCAAAAGATTGAAATCGCCGCCGATCAGCCATGGCGTACCGCTGCCTTGAAGTTCGTTCAGAACCTTCTCGGTGCGCTGCACTTGGGCTTGCGCCTGCGCTCCGCTCACCAGGTGCGTGTTGATCACCGCCAGCCTGCCGCCGTCGCGCAATGGCAAGTAGCTGACCAGCAAAGCGTGTCTGGGCTGGAATTGGCGGCTGATGAAATTACGGCGCTGCTCCGGCAATTGCAGCCGTTCGGCCCGCTCGATGCGGTAGCGGCTCAGCGTCGCGAGTTTCATCCCCACGCTGCCCCAGATGTGCGGGTTCGGAATGAAGTCGGCCTTCCAGTAGAACGCTTGCGTGCTGCACGGAAACAGGTCTGTGACGCGCTCGCGCAGCCGCGCCAACTGGTCGTGGTAATCCGTGTTCTTCGCGCCGTCGTTCACTTCCTGGAGCAGCACGACATCCGGCTTCTCGTCGCGAATGACGCGGGTGACTTCGTCGAGGTTGTAGGCAATGTCCTCGACGGTGGGGCGCTCGTCCGGGCCGCGCCCGCCTGGCATGTCGTACCAGAACACGTAGCGCTTGCCCGCCAGATACTGGATGTTCCAGGTCATGACCTTGAGCGCCTGACCCGGAACCAGCGTGGGTGGCGCGCTTCCAGCGTTGCAGACGGGTGTGACCGGCTCTTTCGCGTCCGGACGCCAGGTCCAGTGCCAGACCAGCATCAGCAAGGCGCCCGATACGAGGACGACGATCAACAGCAGACGCAATAACAAGCGGGTCATGGGCTCGGCTCAGAGCAGGTGAAACGTAGCGACAGTTTCGCGACGAGCATAGCCCAGCCGTCCGGTTCTGGCAGACTTCGCCGGGCTCACGCTTGCTGTCGCGGCTCGCTGATGAGCATGAACAGGCGGAACATCACCACGCTGGTGAACAGCTGCAAGAAGCTGCCGATGCTGCTCAGCGCGAGGGCAAGCGGCGCGCTTTGTGGCTCGGGGAACAGATACAGACTCAGGCCTTCAAGCAATGACAGCGGAATGTAGATGCACAGAATGCAGGTCAGGATGCGCACGAAATGGCCGGTGGTCATCAGCATGCTTTCGCGCATCGCCATGAACGGCGTCAGCTTGCGCAGCACCAGCAGGTATTCGCAGAACGCGAGCTTGATCATCACCCAGATGCCGGGAATGACGAACAGCGACAGACCGAACATGATCAGCAGCGTGCTCATGCCGGACAGCACCGCGAAAGTGGGCCACAGGCGCACGGCCATGGCGAGCAGGTCGCGGGTGTGGGGTTCTTCGCCACGACTGCGCGCGTCCATGAACAGGATCAGCGCGCCGGTGTAGAGCGGGTAGAAGAACAGGCCGACGATCAATTCATACGCAGGCGACGCATCGGAGGACATGGCGCTGGCCAGGGCTTGTTTAGCCAGAGCTTCGAGTACCACCAGCGGCAGGCACAGCACGAGAATGCTGACCAGATGGCGACGGAAGAAATACAGCGAGTCCTGGATAACGGTCAACGGGTTCATGCAGATAAGTCACAGGCTGAAAAGCAGGCGGACACTTTAGCCCATGGCCGTGCGCGGAACCAAGGGCGGCAAATGCGAGCCAGAGCCTCCATGACATTTTGTTCATGTCATTGAAGCGACGCTGTGCGTCCCCATAACTCAATGCATGACGGTCTCCTTGACCAAATCAACGACTCAGCGGCTTTCCAGCGAGGTTGCCATGAACAGCGAAGAACAAACTCTGATCGATGGTCTTTTCTCGAAACTCAAGGACGCCGAAAGCGCGTCGGC
>JARDZH010000626.1 GCA_029240955.1 Pseudomonas sp.
TTGAACAGGCCTTCACGTTCGAAACGTTTGAACGCCTCGCTCGCCAGCACACCGGACCATTTGTAGGCGTACAGCGACGCCTCGTAACCGGTGACCAGATAATCGCAGCTGTTGGCGAAGCGGCAGTAGGTCGGGATGGACAGGTGCGCGAACTCGCCTTGCACATCCTCGACCACTTGTTGAACAGTGCGCCCGTCGCCATGACAGCGGTGCAGTTCGAAGTCGAACAGTGCGCTCAGCAGCAGCATCGCCGTCTCCCGGCTGCGCTGGACGTCGGTGGTGGAAAACGCGGCAGTGGCCTGTGCTTCGGACAGGCGCTCACCAGTCTGGTGATGGGTACCCAGCCAACGCAGAAATTGCCCGGATAACGCCCATTGCTCGAACAGTTGCCCGACAAACTCGGCCGCGTCGCGGCTCAAGTGCGAGATACCGGACAGATTGTAGTGCGGCGAACGCGTCAGCACGTGATGCAGGCAATGGCCGAATTCGTGCAGCAGTACGCGTAAATCGTCATGTCCAAGCAGGTCCGGATGCCCGATCGCGGCGGCCGTGAAATTGCAATGCAGCGTGGCAATCGGCAGCGCTGGTCGGCCTTCGGCATTTGATCCGTCGATTGCGCAGCACGCCGGTCCAGGCGAAGTCGGTGCCCGCCTCGTGATGGAAGGGATCGATGTAGATGAAGCCAATCGGTTGATCATGCTCGCTGATTTCCCACAGGCGAATGTTGTCGTGGAAGTGCTCCTGGCGGGAATTTTCGCTGATGCTGATGCCGAACATGTGCTCGCTGAAGCGACGCAAACTTTGCAGAGTGGCGTTCAGCGGGAAGAACTGGCGCAGGTCCTGCACCCCGCCGCCCACCTGCTTGAGGCGTAATTGCTCGGCGAGGAAGTTGTGATCCCACGCTTCTATCCGTTCAATGCCCTGCTGGCGGGCAGAGGCTTGCAGATCATCGGTTTCGCGCGCCAGCGCCGCTGCATTGAGGGCGATCTGCTGACGCAGAAAACGGCGGACCTGATCGGTATCCACAGCCATGCGGTCGTGCAGCCGCAGATGGGCAAAGTTGTCGAAACCCAGGAGCCGGGCTTTCGCATGACGCGCGGCCAGGAGCTTTGCCAGTACCGGTCCGTTGTCGAAACGGCCGGCGTAAGGCCCCTGATCCGAGGCGCGGGTGCACCAGGCTTTGAAGCATTCCTCGCGCAGACCGCGGTGCTGTGCCCGCTTCATGATCTGGTCGTAAGTGTTTTGATCCAGTGTCAGGCGCCAGCCGGACAGGCCGGCCTTTTTGGCGTTGGCAGCCAGATGCGCCTGTGTTTGCGCGGGCAGTCCCGCGAGCAGCGCGATATCGTCGATGTCTTTGTTCCAGGCGGCGTTGACTGCCTTGAGGTTGCTCTGAAAGCGTTTTTCCAGCAGATCGATTTCGCCATTCAAGCGCGCCAGTTCGTCGCGTTGCGCAATTGGCAATTCGCCCCCCGCCAGCTGAAACCTGCGCAGGAACTTTGTCAGCGAGGCTTTGCGTGAATCACTGAAGCTGGCGGCAACCGGACTCTGCGCCAATCGTTGATAAACCTGGAGCAGTCGTCGATTGGCAGCTTTCGCAGTTCTGTAACGTTGTGCGGCGTGGGTACTCAGGGCTTCCTGGGACAACCACTCGGGATCATCGGAATGACTGACCGAGAGGGATTCAATGACTGCCATGGTTTCAGCCAGACGCGCGTCGGCTTCATCGACAGCGATGACCACATCGTCCCAGTTGGGGTGGTCGACCTGAGTGGCGATGACGTTTTCGATGATCAGCAGGTTGTCGGCAACGATGCGCTCGACCGCCGGCAGCAAATGCTCGGCGCGTATCGCCGACCAGGGCGGCAACTGCCAATGTTGTAAAAGTGGATTGGTGTGGGGCATGACGTCTTCCGTGAGAGAGGGCTGGATTGGTCAGCCTAATCAGGAAGCGCAGGGCGAGGTGGTAGATGATTACCGCCACCTGCCGACGATCATCGGCAGGTGGCGGTAGCTGTCATTGTTGTTCGTCAGGCTTTTTCTTCAACTTCGGATTGGGGAAGAATTGCACCGCCTGGACCTTCTTGTCGGCGGCAGGTTTCAGCGCGCTGGTATTGACCCGCGTGCCCAGCTCTTTGGGCACCGACAGGCCCTGCTCGTTGAGGGTGTCGGAGTAACCACAGGCCACGCATTCGCGGTGCGGCACGCCATCCTCGTTCCACATCATCAACTTGTCCGGCTCGCTGCACGCCGGGCAGACCGCCCCGGCGATAAAGCGCTTCTTGGTGATCACAGGGCCTTCGCTCATGCTGCCGCGTCCTCACTCAGACCGCTGTGGCGCAACAGCGCGTCGATCGACGGCTCACGGCCACGGAAGTCGACGAACAGCACCATCGGCGCCTGCGAGCCGCCGCGCGCCAGAATCGCCTCGCGGAACGCCCGACCGGTTTCAGCGTTAAGCACGCCGTCTTCCTCGAATTTCGAAAAGGCATCGGCGGACAGCACTTCAGCCCACTTGTAGCTGTAGTAACCCGCTGCGTAACCGCCGGCGAAAATGTGCGCAAAGCTGTTGGGGAAGCGGTTGTAAGCC
>JARDZH010000627.1 GCA_029240955.1 Pseudomonas sp.
AGTCGACAAGGCCGCCGACCTGCCGATCATGCTCTACAACTATCCCGCGCGGATGGGGGTGAGCATGGGCGAGGACTATTTCTCCGCGGTTGCCGGGTGCAAGAATATCGTCGCCATCAAGGAAAGCTCCGGCGACATGGGACGCGTCCACCGGCTTGCCCGGGATTACCCGCAGATCGCGCTGTCATGCGGCTGGGACGATCAGGCGCTGGAATTCTTCGCCTGGGGCGCTCGCAGCTGGGTATGTGCGGGCTCCAACTTCATTCCGCGTGAACACGTGGCGCTGTATGAGGCCTGTGTAGTGGAAAAGGATTTCGCCAAGGGCCGCCGCATCATGTCCGAAATGATGCCGCTGATGGACTTCCTGGAAACCGGCAAATTCGTGCAATCCATCAAATACGGCAGTGAACTGAGCGGCCTGCGCACCGGCGGCGTGCGCGCGCCGCTGCAATCGCTCACCGAAGAAGAAAAGAGCACGCTCAAGGGCATCGTCACCGTCCTCAAGCGCAACATCGCCCAAATCGTCGAGGGTTCCAGCCATGACTGAGCTCCTGAGCAAGTCCGAATACGCAGCGCTCGCAGCCCATATCAAGCTGCGCACGCAAGCGTTCATCAACGGTGAGTTTCAGGACGCGATTGCCGGCGGAACGTTCGCCACGACCAATCCGGCCACCGGAGAACACCTGGCCGATATCACCGCCTGCAAAAGCGAGGACGTCGATATAGCGGTAGCCAGTGCGCGGGCGGCGTTCGAGGACGGCCGCTGGCACCTTCGCTCTCCGGCTGAACGCAAGGCGGTTCTGTTGCGCTTCGCCCAGTTGCTGGAGGACAACGCCCATGAACTGGCGGTCATGGAAAGCCTGGACAGCGGCAAGCCTGTCCGGGAATGTCAGAACATCGACGTGCCGGAGACCATCAACACGATCCGCTGGCATGCCGAACTGATCGACAAGGTGTACGACAGCACAGCGCCCACCGGTTCAGGCGCACTGACGCTGGTGGTGCGTGAGCCAATCGGCGTGGTCGGGCTGGTCCTGCCGTGGAACTTCCCGCTGCTGATGCTCGCCTGGAAGATCGGCCCGTCCCTCGCGGCAGGGTGCTCGATTGTCGTCAAACCGGCCAAGGAAACCACCCTCACCGCGCTGCGGGTTGCTGAACTCGCTCACCAAGCGGGTGTGCCAGCGGGCGTGTTCAACATTGTGCCCGGCGGCGGCAAGGACGCGGGCGAGCCCTTGGGCCGGCATAAAGACGTCGCGATGGTCAGCTTCACCGGCTCGACCGACACCGGCAGGCTTTTCCTGCAATACGCCGCCGAGTCGAACCTCAAGCGCATCGTGCTCGAATGCGGCGGCAAGAACCCCGCAGTCGTCATGAACGATGTCGAGGATATCGACCAGGTAGCCCAACACGTCGTCAACGGCGCGTTCTGGAACATGGGGGAGAACTGCTCGGCGTCTTCGCGTTTGATCGTTCACGCCGACATCAAGGACGCGTTGCTGGCGCGCATGCGCGCTCATCTCGCCGACTGGAAGATGGGCGACCCGCTCGACCCGGATAACCGCCTGGGCGCAATGGTCAGCAAGGCGCACTTCGACAAAGTGAATGCCTACATAGAACGCGCGCGCGAAGAACAGCTGAATATCGCTCAGGGTGGCGAAACGGAACAGGGGGCTTTCGTACAGCCGACCGTATACGACGACGTGGGCCCGGACAGTCGGCTGTTCAAGGAAGAGATCTTCGGTCCGGTGCTGACCGTGACCACGTTCACGGATGTCGACAGCGCCATCCGGCTTGCGAATGACACCGTCTACGGCCTGGCCGCTTCTGCTTATACCGGAAGCCTGAAGAATGCGCTGCGGCTCTCGCGCGAGATCCGTGCGGGTATCGTCACGGTCAACTGCTTCGGTGAAGGCGACGCTTCCACCCCGTTCGGCGGTTACAAGGAGTCCGGCTTCGGCGGTCGCGACAAGTCGATCTGGGCGCATGACCAGTACACCGAAATCAAGACCATCTGGATCGACGCGTCCTGACTGTTTTCTCAAACGATCGACGAGCAAAAAAGGTAACCCTGTCTGTCGCCACGCAGGTAGACGGGGTTATTCCCCTGCATGCACACCTGACACGACGCTCATGTGACAGCTGACCCAGAGCAGCTGCGCATCCTGTTCCCATCTGATTTGACTGCCCATGATCACCACCTGCGCCCTCGATAGTCCTCGTGCCCACCGCAACGCCCTGTGGTCGGCTCACCTCGCTGCGCTGCTGTTCGGGATGACCGGACTGCTCGGCGCATTGATAGAAGCGAACGCACTGGTCATCACCAGCGGCCGCGCGATGTTCGCGATAGCGGCGCTTGGCTTTTTCGCCAAGGTATTACGCCGCCCGGTGATCCGCGGTCTTACCTGGCGAAAGTCGGGCGCGCTGGTGTTGTCAGGCATCTTTCTGACTACCCACTGGGTCAGCTTCTTTATCGCGGTCAAAGTGGGCGGCGTGGCAGTCGCCACACTGGGCTTTGCCAGTTTCCCGGCATTCATCGCAGCGCTGGACAAGCTGATATTCCGCACGCCCATTGGCGCATTCGAGGGAT
>JARDZH010000628.1 GCA_029240955.1 Pseudomonas sp.
GCGCACCAACGGGTGCCTTGTCAGCGCGGCGCCAGTGCTTGGGCCGTAACCGGTCACGACGTTGACCACGCCCGGCGGAATGCCTGCTTCAAGGGCCAGACGCGCCAGCTCCAGTATGGTGGCCGAGGCGTGTTCCGACGGCTTGAGCACGATGGTGTTGCCCGCTGCCAAGGCCGGTGCCAGCTTGATGGCGGTCAGGTAAAGCGGGCTGTTCCAGGGAATGATCCCGGCGACCACGCCCATGGGCTCGTGCACGGTGTAGGCGAACAGGTCCGGCTTGTCCAGCGGCAGCGTGCCGCCTTCGAGCTTGTCGGCGAGCCCTGCGGTGTAATGGAAGAACTCCGGCAGGTAACTGACCTGGCCGCGGGTTTCGCGAATCAGCTTGCCGTTGTCACGGCTTTCGAGTTGCGCCAGCTGTTCCTTGTTCTCGGCAATCAGATCGCCCAGCCGGCGCAGCAGTTTGCCGCGAGCGGTCGCCGTCAACTTGCGCCATGCAGGGTTCTCGAATGCCCGTTGTGCCGACTGGACCGCACGGTCGACATCGGCCTCATCGGCGTCCGGCAGCTCGGCCCAGGGCTGCGCCAGCGCCGGGTTCAGGCTTTCGAAGGTCTTGCCGGACAGTGCGTCGGCCCACTGGCCGTCGATGCACATATGAAATCGGGTGAGCGTCATGCAACGATCTCCTTTGCCGTTTTTTGTTGTTCGGCCGCTTTATGAAGGAAGTCGAGCAGCACTTGATTGACCAGGCGCGGCGACTCGACGGGCATCATATGCCGCTGCTCGGCAAGTATCGCCACTTCGGCACCGCGAATGCGCATCGCCAGCTGGCGCGCCATATCGGGTGTCGAACCCGGGTCCAGCTCGCCGGTGGCGATCAGCGTCGGAACGCCAATCGTCCCCAGATCGTCCGCTCGATACATGTCCTGGGTAGCGAACAGCTTGTAGGTCGTCAGATAGCCCTGCGGGTCGTTGCTCGCCAGAATCTGCCGGATCGCGGCGATCTGTGCCGGGTTCGCCGCCTGATATTCGCGGCTGAACCAGCGCGACAGCGCTTGCGCGGCGTTGGCGTCAGGACCATGTTCTGCCGCCTGGCTGGTGCGCTCGATCACGCCGGCGCGCTGCTCGGGGCTGCGATTGAACACGCTGTTGAGAATGACCATCCCGGCCAGGTATTGCGGGTAGTGCAGGGCGAACGCCCGCGCCACCAGACCGCCCATGGAAAAGCCGATGACCGTGGCGCTCGGCACGCCAAGGTGGTCCAGCAATTCACGAAGCTGCTCGGCATAACCCGGCAGCCCGGTGTCCGGGTCGGGACGCGGACTGGCTCCATGACCCAACATGTCATAACTGATGACACGATAATGAGGCGAAAGCCCGACGATCTGGCCTCCCCACATTTCTTTGTTCAAGCCGACCCCGTGAATCAGCACGACGATGATTTCGTCGGCGCGTGGCGAATCTTCGATCTGCATTTCCAGCGTGATGTAGTGCGAACGCAGGCCTTCGTCGTCCTTGTGCATCATCGGGATCTGAATCGAGGTGCCGGGGCCGCCGCGCTTGTTGGTGAAGCTCAGGTAGCTCTTGGCCTGGACCGCTTCACGGTAATGGTTGCCGAAGCGCAAGGTGTGGATGACGGCGGAGGCGTGCTCGATCTCGCCTTCAGCGCCGACCACAGCAGCCTTGCCGTACGCTTCGATCTTGTCGGCCCCGCCGATGGCGGCGGTCAGGCGCTCGACCATCAGCGCACCCAGATCGGAGCAGTTGGCGCGGATTTCAGGCTTCAGGTCCTCGACGAAACCGCGACCCAGCCATGGGTTCTTGATGACAGCGGCCAGACCGACCATCGTCACTGGCTTGTCGGTCGCCTTGCCGCCTTCGATGAAGGTTTCTTCGATGTAGCTGACGATTTTGCGGATTTCGAAACTCATGAGTCACTCCGGTGCTGTCGCGTGTCTGTAAATGTGTACGTCGTATGATGGTATACCATAAGATTGGATGTGCAACAGGTTTTTGCACCAATAGAAAACGGGGCCACTCGGGCCCCGTTGGTCTTGCGCACAAAAGTCGGGATCAGTAGCGAAGCTCGACACCCACGTAGGCGCCTATGCCGTCACCCGGGTACAGCGAAGCGGTGTCCTGACCGGCCGCGTCGTACAGAGGCTGGACGGCCGTCACGTATTTCTTGTTCGCCAGGTTCTTCACGTCCAGCGAAACCTTCCAGTCCTTGTTCGGCGTCTCGTAGCCGACATTGGCGCCGAAAATAGTGTAGGAGGGCGCGTAGAACGTGTTGGCGTAGTCGACGGCGGTTCGCGAGGCGGACTGCACGTTGAAACCGGTATAGAAACCTTGTGGATGCTGGTATTGAATCTCACCCTGGTAAATATGCTTCGGAATCCCCGGCAACTCGTTGTCACCGAAAACCGGGTCGTGCCGGTAGTAGAAATCGTTGTAGCTGTAGACCTGACGGAAATTGATCTCCTCGCCGTTGTCGTTTTCCCACAAGCGGGTATTCAGGCCGGCTTCGATGCCTTGGTGAATGGTCGGCGTGGCGTTG
>JARDZH010000016.1 GCA_029240955.1 Pseudomonas sp.
ATCAAAATCCGGCTCATGTTCAACACATGACTGCCATTCCAATACCCGCAAGATCTGCTGCCTGCTGCAGTCGTCGACGAGGATTTCACGCTGGCCAGCGGCTGCCCGAATTTCCAGTATCTGCAGCAAACCTTCCTCTGCGTATGCACCGGCCTGAATGATCGGCGCGCTTCGGCCTGCCAAATCCAGACGGTCTTGCACCGATCGGAGCTTGCTTGTGTGGCCGTCGTCGGCATTGCCCATAAATACTTGGATCTGCATTGGTTTTAGCTCTCCTTTACGCTTTGAATGTCCAGCACTTGACCGTGGTCGGCCGGGGTTGGGATACGGGGTTGCGATGGTTGAAGGCGGCGCGCGCAGCGCTGTGAACGGCCTTGTTGCTGTCGAGAAATTTGCGTGAACGGGACTCTTTAAGCAGGTCGCGCAACATGGCCACGTCGGCCAGTTTTTGTTTGTGTTCGGCGGCGCGCTCGCAAAATTCGTTGAGGTTGATGGCGATGACGTTCGGGTCGCTGCTGTGGTCGACCACCGGATCTTCACTCAAGGATTCGAGGTAGTCGTAGACCTCCCAGAATTCGGCGACGGCCGGATGGTCGGAGCTGATCGAGGCCTGACGCTCGATCGCCATCCGCACGATCTGCCGCTGCGTAGCGGCGACCTGCGGATCGCTGAGTTTCAGCACCAGGCGCAGGCCATCCAGCAGCGACAGCAGTTGCGCATGGTTCTTGCTGATGCGCTCCACACGGATGTAACCGCGCAGGTCGTAGCCGCAACCGCCGCAATTGCCCTGGTCACAGGTGTAAGCCGTGCCGCAGGCGAAACAGTGCGTGTGCAGGCGGCGCAGCTTGGCTTCGTGTTCGGGCATGCGCAGGGCGAACAGCTCAAGCACGGCGGACTCTTTACCCACTGCGCGCAACAGGAAATGGCTGAGGGTGTTGCCGTCCAGTGCATTGAGTTGATCAGCGGCTGCACGGCTCTCGGGGGTAACGACCGGGCGCACGAAGTGCAGTTTGACGATGCGCGTCATGATCGCTTCGTGAGCGACCACGGCCGCGTTCTGGCTGATCGCGATCGTGCCGCGAAAGGGTGGTTCGTACGTTTCGTTGCCCGCTGTCTTGACGCCTTTGGTGGCCAGCGTGCCGCCGCCGTAGAAGTCTTTCAGTTCGTCCCATTCGAAGGTTTTAGCGTGAGCTCGATCGTCGCTGTGGCGATCGGCCTCGAGGAACACCACCGGCATGCCGGACACTTGTCCCATCAGGCGCGAGCGTCCCGCCTTGGTCGACTTCATTGGGTCGAAACCCTCATAACCTTCCCGGCCGAGCAGTTTCCACAGCAGGTTAAGCAGGGTGGTCTTGCCGGCGCCGGCTTCACCGGTCGCTTCCAAAAAAGGAAAGGACTGGTATCGCGCGCGGATCTGCTCACAGAACAGCGAGCCGAAAAAGAACACCAGCGCGACGAAGCCCTGGGCGCCGAAGCAGGTCCACAGCAACCGCACCCACTGCTCGTTGAAGTCTTTGCCGTCACGCTGCAGCTTGATGGGGACGCCTTTTTGCAAGGTCTTCAGGCGCAGCTTGCCGAACTCGAAATAGTCTTCGCTGTTGACCTTGTAAGTGGTGCCGTCCTTGATTGCGATGTCGCCGTAGACGTAGCAGGCGTATTCCTTGCTGTATCCCACGTAGTCGATGGTCGACACGGTTTTGATGCCGAACAACTGGTCCTTCATCAGCTTGTCGAGCTGCTGACCGCTGCCCGTGAACATGGCGCCGGCGGCCATGCCGAGCAGGCGCTTTTTGAATTCACTGGCGGCGGAAAGCTGGCCACTGGTGAAGGTGTTTTTCACGCTTTCGGAGTCGTGGGGAAAGTCCACGCGTAGGTAATACCAGGACTCGTCGGTGACTTCGTTGCGCTGAAAGTACAAGGCTTGCGGGTAGCAGTTGGCAATCTCTACGACGCTGCCGGACTGCTGCAGTGCCTTCTCGCGCTGTTGCGCCTGGTTGAGCAACTGGTCGTCGTGGTTCTCGCTGTCCTCGATGTCGGACATGGCTCGGTTGAATTTCTCCATGTCCAACTTGAACCAATACAAACGGCTGCCGAAACCCAGGTGAAATTCCCCGCGCTTGTTCCAGTCGTACATCAGCAAGGCCTTTTCCGCTGCGCTCTCTGCCAGCAGCAGCGCACCTTGATGGCGAGCCTGTTTGAGGTCGGTAGCGATCTGCTCGGCCCGCTTGGCGTCGTCCTGAATGAAGCTCCAGCGCTGGTGCAGATCGTTCCAGTCCGCCTTGCGGCCGTCACGTTGCGGAATCTGCGCCGACTCGCATACAAACCCCAGCGCTCGCGCCTCGCGAACCCATCGCCGGGTGTAAGCATTGGCACTCGGCTCGTTGTCCAGCGCCCATACCAGCTTGGGCAACTTGGCACCTTCCCGCTTTTTGATCAGTGCCTTGAGCGAGTCCCCGGGGAACGCGTTGGACGACATGGCCGACACCGCCGCAATGTCGTTATGCACCAGGGCGATCGCGTCGAAGATGCCTTCGACGATCCAGATCTCCTTGACCTCGAGCAGATCGACGCATGGCGGACACCACCAGACGCCGCGGTAGCTGTCCTTGGATTTGAAGCGCGCTTTCATCTTGCCGAAACGGTGGGGTTGGTCGATCAGACGTTCCCACCACCCGCCTTTCTCCAGCGCAAAGCGCACCGTCGCGCTGCCGGCGTTGTGTTCAGGAGAATAAAAACTTTCCTGGGTGAACCAACCCTGGATCAGCTCGAATCGAAAGCCTCGAGCGAACTCAAGATAAGCCCGCGCAGTGGCGTTAGGGTGCTGATCCGTAGCAGGTGCACGCTTGCTCCAGTCTTCAAACAGATCGTCGTACAGCTCCTTCACATGCAAGGTATGGCCGCATTTCTCAGGACGGCCACAGATCACCATCCATGGCGTATCGAAACGCGAGTACAGCTCCTTTTTCCTGCACTTGGGACAGGTGCCACCGCGCATGTAGTCGGTGCCCGTGCGGTGCTTCAATCCAAAGTCGGACTGGAGGCGGTGCAACACGTCGTGGCGAAGATCTTCTTTCATGATTACTTCACTGCTTTGAGGCTGAGGGAGAGGGCGGCCATCAGGCGTTTCTGCGCCGCCATCACCGGAGTTCTTTCGAGAATCGAGCTGTGCCGTTTTTCTTGCGGGACATACCGATACTCGTCCGCGTACCAGTAGTTGTTGAGGCTCAAGCGGTACTGCTCACGCATCGCAGCCAGCAGCGCTTCGGCTTCCGCAGGGGGCAGCTGTGTGGTCAGAATTACGGCGTTTCCCATCTTGAAACCTCGATTTCGGGCGCAGCTCACCCAAACCCACGGAGTGCGGGGCAGGCGTTTGTTTGAGAATTGGTGTTACGAGTCGGCTAAGCGAAAGCAGCCAATGTCTGGCGCGTTGATGATTCGCTCATAGATGAGGCTGACCGGTACGGCCCATTGTTTGCCGGTGACCGGATCTACAATTACGGTATGCGTCGATGTACTGCTCTGAATATTCAGCCGTTGCCGATCACGTACAGCGACCATGGTGGTGCCCGCCAGGTGAACGATCTTTTCGGCGATCTGCGTTTGTACGTCGTAGTCGGCAACCAGGTGCTGGACAGCACGGCTAAACAGTTGCTTATCGTCGCTCAGGTGTTCGCAATGATGCCGCTCCAGGAACGACAGTGCGGCGCTCTGCAGAATGTCTTGATATTCGTTTGCTGCAGGCGGGGCGGTCATTTGGCTTTCTCCGATTTCGAAGCGTGCAGCTGTATGAGAGCGAGTACCTCAGCGTGCCTCGCGGCCAGATGTAGAGTGTCCGCCTGGAGAATGGCTTCGGCCTCGGCATCGTTGATGGTTCCGTCATCCAGCGCCTTTGCGATGATCTGATCAACAGAGCCTTTCTTTGCTGCTGCGTCTACGCACCGGACATACATTTCGACGTTGTCCAGTGCTTCAGGCTCGACAACTGGAACAAACATTCCGCCGTACATTGCAGCGGTGTATTCCGGCAGAAACGTCGTCCCGGTTTCGAGCTCAAGTTGGTGGAGCTGTGCATCGGTCAGCGGGCGGCTGTTGTTGTTCTCATACGCGTGGTTGTCGAACTTTTTGAGTGACAGACCGATTCGAGCGGCCGCGCATTCGCGGCCACCCGGGTAAGCGCAAATGATTGAGCTGACTACCTGGCGTCGAGTTTTTAGAACTGTGCTTTTCATGTTCTGCTTTTTCCTATAGCCCGGTGCCATTACTGTTCGATTACGCCGTCTTTGATACCCAGCAACACCGCGGCGCGATGTGCCTCCCCCCGGCGACCTTTGATCCGACCGTTCAAAAGGTCGCTGACTAAATTTTTGTTCAGTCCATTTTTTCGGCTGAATTCAGCGATGCTGATCCCTCTGCGATTCAAAGCCTCTCGGGCTTGCTCAGGCGTAACTGTGGCGGGCATAGTGCGCACTCTGTTCAGTTGTGTTTGTTTGCGTTTGTCTGTGGTGATTCTTGGTCAAAAAAATGGCCAAGTCAATGGTGGTGAATAAAAAAATGCTCATTGCAGATCAAGTAGGTGATCGCCTAAGGGAAGAGCGCGAGCGCCTTGGCCTGAATCAAACAGAGTTTGGTGTGCTACTCGGGGTGAGTCGCGGAACTCAGAAGAACTATGAGCTTGGTGCGAATTCGCTCGATCTTCGCTATGTCGCGGCTCTTGAGAAATGCGGTGTAGACGCAGCATTCGTGCTGACCGGCCAGCGGTCCACGCCGCTGGGGCAACTGTTTTCGCCAGAAGAGGAGACATTGATAAAGCAATACAGAAGCATCACGCCATTTGACCAAGAGGCAATTCGCCGTTTCCTGCAGGCGATGGCCGATGACGCCGCCCGGAGTCAGAAGTAAACAGCAACATAGCAAATAAGACATTCGTCGCTCCCCCAGTACCATTGCTAGCTTCCGCCCCGATAACGTCGATTCAGCAATGCACTTTATGGAGTAGTACGCATGTTGGATCACACGAAAAGAGACCGAATCTGTGTTGGTTTAAGTGAATTCGATTGGCTTGGGTTAACCCCGATGGAGCGTCGTCTGATCGGCCTTTACCGATCGTTGAGCGAACAGGAGCAACATCAATTACGCCGGCTCTCTGAGGTGTTAGCCACCAAACCAGAGGACGCTGTTAGCGATCGTTAACCGACCCGTGTAATAAACCGCCGTCACCATCCCGTCGGCGGTTCGTGATTAAGCCACCGCCTGTGACCCAAGCTGCTCGAACAGCTCCCGCTGTTTCGCCCTGGGCATATCCCTCAAATGGTCAAATAACATCCTTTCGAAAGACTGAGCCGATGGGCTCAACGTGTGCGAGAACGTCAGATTTGCGACCCACGTGTGCCCACACTTTGCGTCCAAGCACTGGCAGTACAGCTTCGCAAACTCCGTCGATAGCTTCTCCCGCGAAGCGATCCGTCCTCTGTGCCCGCATTTGCATTCAACTCGCATTGTGTCCCTCCCCAGGGCAGCTAATCGCCACTATATTGCCACAATATGTAGTGGCAATCTCTTGGTTAAGAACTGGGCGCAGTGGAATCAACTGAGCTTTCCACCTCTCTCCAGTTAATCCGCCTGTCTGGTCGTAATGTGTCATTGACTTGGTTGAACAGCTGGCAGATAGGCCGGATCTCGTTACTGGTGTAAACCCGGTCAATCTTTTCGATGTCGCCAAAACCGCCGCTGTTTTCCGGGATGATGCCGGCGAGCGCAGGGTTCATCCGCCAAGCGGCGATCACGTCGTTGCGGGTGATGTTCTTCACTTTCTCCAGCTCGTCTTTGGCCTGGAAATCCCCCACCGGGATGATTTGAATCGCGTTCTCTTTGCCGTTGGGGATGTTGACGAACATTGAGCGGAAGTTGCCCACACCCTTGCTTGAGCTGATCTGTGCTCGCAGGTTGTCTTCGTCCTCCTCGGTCAGATCAGGGTCGTTGGTGTAGAAGATGTAACCGGCGTGAGCCCCGTTGCTGTAGTAACGCCGGCGGAACAAGGTAGCGGCTTCGTTGAGCAGCAGCGCCTGCATGCCGCCCAGGTAGTCCGGCACCCCGTAGATGTTCTGTTCCACGTCGTAGTCGAGCACGTGCTCGATCTCGTCCTGGTCAAAGTCCATGAACTTGTTGTCGGGCAGCAGCATCCGGAAGCCACCGTCGACCTTGATTCGCATGTTGATCGCTGCCAGGTGCTGCAGCTCCAGTACTTGGCCGAAGGCGTTGGTGTCGCGGTAGAAGAACGCTTCGCCAAACACCATGTAATCCAATCCCGCGCAGCCCATCGTTCGAGCGCTGCAGCCGGCCGAGGGAATCAGCTCACGCAGCAGCAGGTTGCGCTTGAACTTCGGGATTGCGCCGTGGTGCGCGTTGGCTCGCAACAGTTTCGCCAGGCCGGGACGCGACACCGGCGGCTTGTAGATTTCGCCGTCGTCGCTGAGGAACACCCCCAGGTACTCGCCGATGTTGCCCGACAGCACTTGCTCGGGTTCGCCGAACGTAAACGCCCGCATGGGCTGCTGCTGTTGCGCCTGCTGGTTGACCGGGCGATTTCTGCGTCGATGCTTGGGCATTGTTTCCACTCGTGACGTAGCGGCTACGACGCCGCTTGTTGGTGTTCAAAGGTTCGTTGGCCAGGGCATGCATGACGGCCCAAGCGATATCGGCGTGGCCGGTCGCGTCGGTGCGCGAAGCGCTGTAGGTGACTTGGCCGCTGTTGGTGGTGCCGCGCTTGATGGTCAGGAACGCCTGGGCGATGTCGGTCCATCCGGCATCCCACTCGATGCGGCTGCCTTGGATCGTGTCCTGGGCTTTGAGCACCAGGGCGTTCTTCGCCTCGAGGCTGTAATGAATCGGCGTCGCTTTGGCGTAGAAGTCGCGCACCAGGTCGAACACGCCGTAACCCACGCCGGTGACATCGATGCCGATGTGCTGGACGTTGAAACGCTCGGTCAGCTTCTTGACCTGAGCGGCCTGGTAGGTGAATGAGTGGCCACGCCAGCTGTGCTTCTCCAGGATCCGGAACTTCGCACCTGGCTCGAGCGGCGGGGCAATGACAACGCACGTCGCGTCGTCGCGAGTCCGGCTCGGGTCGTAGCCCAGCCAGACTGGGCTGTTGCCGAACGGGCGTTCTTCGTCGGGCTTGTAGTCCTCCCACAACGACAGGTCGGAATAGCACCGCTCCAGATCCTTGAGGCCGAACGCGCTCTGCGTGCTGTCGATGAACTTGCAGTAGAAGAGCTGCTGAAATTTGTCCTCGTCGTACTCCAGCTGCAGCTGCTCGAGGTCGAACAGATCGCAGCCGCCGTCGATCGCATCCTGAATGGTGATGGTCTTGCGCCATTGCCCGTCCGGACATAGCGCACCTTGGGTATACGCCGCCTCGATCGGCCAGGTGCCGCCGGCTTTTTTCCCGCGCTTGCTGTTGCGGAATTCTTCGCCGGTCCAGAACGGGTAGGCCTGGTGCGACACAGCGCTAGGCGTCGAAAAGTAAGTTTTGCGCCACTTCTTGTGGGTGCCCATAGCGCTGGCCACGGTGCTGAGTTTTTCGAAGTCGCGGATCCAGAAATATTCGTCCACGTAGACGTGGCCGTGGTAGCCCTGAGCGGTGCTGCTGTTGGTGCTGAGAAAGCGCAATTCGGCGCCGTTGCTCAGCACGATCGGGTTGCCGGTCAGCTCGATGTCGAACCACTGCTTGGCGAACTGGATGATGTAGCTGCGGAAGATCTCGGACTGCGATCGGCTGGCCGACAGAAACACCTGGTTGTCGCCACTCAATACCGCGTCCATGAACGCTTCGCCGGCGAAGTAGTAGGTCAGGCCGACCTGACGACTTTTGAGGATGTTGCGGATCCGGCAAGTCAACGGGTTTTGCTTGGCCGCGAACAGCTTCTGCTGGTAGCGGTACATTTTGCTGATGAACTTATCCAGGAAGTCGACTTCGGTCAGACCGCTAATGTCGTTCTTGGCCTTCTTCTCTTTCTTCTTGCCGCCGCCTTCGCCACGACCGGAGCGATCACTACGTGGGCGCTGGCGAGGTTCCGAGTAATCGCCCGGATCGTCTCCGATCGATGCCGCAGCCGGCGCCGGTTTGGCGGCTTGCTTTAGCAGCCGTTCGCGCACGGCGGTCAGTCGGTCGAGTTCGTTTAGATCGTCCTTGGACAGGCTGCCGACCTTGTCTAGCAGCAAGGTGATACGCCGGCCAACGGCGGTCAGCGGTTCCTCGTCCGACAGCATATCCTCCCATCCTCCCTGGCGGATCCAGTAGTAGACGATCCGGATGTTGGGCAGGTTGAGTTGCGCCTGAATTTCCTTGGCCTTACAGCGGCGCAGAAACAGGCGTTTGGCGGCTTCTTTAACTTCGGTCGAGTAGTACATGGGCCGCAGTCTATGCGGCGAAAACGGTGAAAACGCGGGGTTAAATTCTGCGATTTACCTAGATCCTGAATCTAGGAGGAACGCGCAATTGAACCGTTTGTTAGGGGGCGTTTTGCTCCATATCTTGGCGGCTCAAATCACCGATTGAGCGCAGTAATCGCCCATGCCCCGTTCCCTTGTTTCGTTCTGGAAACGTGTCGCCACCAGCGGCACCACCTCCGATGGTCGCGAGATCCTTCCCCAGGAACTGCGCGATATCGCCGAGACCTACAAGCCGTCCAAATACACGGCTGTGATCTGGTGCGACCACGAACGCTGGAGTGGTTCCCACGGCACCGTTTATGCGGTGCGCCTGGTGGAAGAGGGCGATGACCTGGAAGAGGGGCAAATTGCTCTCGAAGCCCAGCTCAAGCCCAACGATCGACTGCTGTACCTGAATGACCAGGGCCAGAAGCTCTTCACCAGCATCGAGATCACCCCGAACTTCGCCGGCAGTGGCAAAGCGTACCTGACCGGCTTGGGCGTGACTGATGAACCCGCCAGCCTGGGCACGCAAGAACTCTATTTTTCGAAGAAAACCCACAAGGACGCTTTCTACGCCGCGTCCGTGGAATTGGGCTCCTTTGAAGAGGAGCCCCAAGGCGAAGTGGGCAAGCTGATTGGCTTGCTCACCGGCCTGTTCAAGCGCTTTGCAGCGGACGCACCGCCCGCCGAACCCACCACCCCAACCGAGAGCAAACCCCCAATGGATGAAGCTACAGCAACGGCCCTTAAAGCCCTGCTGGCTCAATTGCTGATTGTCGCTGCTGGCATTCAGGCTGTGATTGAGCCCGTCGCGGAAGAGGCTCCTGAGCCTGAAGCCGCACCGATCGACGACGTGCAAGCGGCGGTCGACGGCATCGTGACCACTGCCGAAGAGGAGCGTGAGTTCAGTCGCAACGGCGGCGCCACGAACAAAGCTCTGCTGGCCAGCATGGCCGCACTGCAGAAGCAGTTCAACGCGCTGCAGAACACCACGACCGGCCGCCAGCTGCCACGCAACCCCGGTCCAGTGACCACTGCCAAAAAGCGGGTGCTCTGACATGGGCCAGCCACTGAGCGCCAAGGGCGCCAAGCAATATGCCGATCTGCAGGAAGCGATGGCGGAAACTTACGGCATTGAACGCGCCAGTAAGACCTTCAGCGTTGAACCGTCGATCGCGCAAGAGTTGAACGATTCCATTACCGCCAAGGCCGATTTCCTGGAGCGCATCAACGTCGTTCCGGTCAGCGAGATCAAGGGCGAAAAAGTGTTCATTGGTGTCAACGGCCCAGTGACCGGCCGCACCAACACCAAGACCACCGATCGCGAAGCCAAGGATGCTTCGGCGCTGGAAAACACCACTTACGAACTGAGCGACACGCAGTCCGACGTGGGTT
This sequence comes from Pseudomonas sp., assembly GCA_029240955.1. The sequence goes on from JARDZH010000016.1 coordinate 9,829, forward strand.
TGCCGTACGCGAAAATCGACGCCTGGGCGAAGTTTCCAGACTTCAAGGATCGCTATTCCGGCGCGGTGCAGAAGCGTATCGCCCAGGACCGCATCGTGATTGGCTTCCACGGCACTCATGCGGCAACTCAAACCGATCTGGCGGCGTATCCCAAGCTGCAGGACGTGAACAAGGGCTGGCTGCAACAACTGCGTGAGCAGGCCCCGCAGCAGGTGCTCAAGGAAGGCGCCGCTGCAGGCAAGGTGACACTCGGTGCCGGCGGCGACTACGCCAACCTCGATGCCCTGGTGCATGACACCAAGCAAATGGTCGACGAGATCCTGCGCGAAGACGGTGACCTGGTGGCGATCATCGGTTCCGACCTGTTGGCGGCCGACAAGGCCAAGCTGTACACCAAGCAGGGCGACACCCCGACCGAGAAGGAGCGCATCGAAAACCTGCAGGTCATCGCGACCTACGGCGGGCTGCCTTCGTTCAGCGTGCCGAACTTCCCGGTCAATGCCGTGCTGGTTACCAGCTGGGACAACCTGTCGATCTACTTCCAGGACTCCAGCTGGCGCAAGCAGGCGGTCGACAACCCGAAACGCTCCCGCGTCGAGGACTACAACAGCCGCAACGAAGGTTACGTGATCGAGCAGTTGGAAAAGATCGCGCTGACCGAGAACGTGGAGCTGGTGGCGTGAGCCTGGCCCTGGCTCACAAGCGCCGCACCTTGGCTTTGGGTGTAACCGCTGTTGCCGCCGCTCTGTCGAGCGCGGCCATGGCCTACACCCCGGCCGACGCGCTTAGCAGTCCCGCGAATGCCCGCAAGCATTTGCTGCTGCAGGAAGCGGCGTTGGATCTGGATCTGGCCCGCATCAGTGCCATCAACGGCCTTGCCGGTCGCCAGGCACTGAAGCGCGAGGAGCTGCTGCCCAAGTACCAGGAATACGTTCAGCGGTACTGCGAATCAGGCCTGAATTTCCCGAATCGCGTTGCCGTGCAAGTCATGGTCTGGCTATTCGATACCGCGCAGTTCGATGACGCTCTGGAACTGGCGGACTTCCTGATCGAGCAGGGGCAGGAAATGCCGGAGCGCTTCAAGCGCCGGGATATCCAGACCTTTGTTGCCGACGCGGTGTGTGAGTGGGCCTACGCCGAATACAAGGCAAACCGCAGTCCGGAACCCTACCTGTCCGACCTGCTGCCGCTGGTCGACGGCGAGTGGAACCTGACCGAACAGATCCCGAGCAAGTACCACAAGTTGATCGGCATGCGAGCCATCGAGGCCGGGGATCTGGAAGTCGCGCTTAAGCATTTGGAGCGCTCGACCGAGCTATATGCCCAAGCCGGCAATGACACACGCATCGAGAAGGTCCGCAGGGCCTTGACCAAAAAAGCCGCCGCTAACCCGGCTTCCGAATAACCGACTACCCCCCCCAGCGGGGACCTGTGGAAGTGAGCCGCCCATTTATGGACCGTCCCACTGAAAACAGGCTCCCCGCCCTATTCGAGCGGCCAGCAATGAGCTTTTCCGGGAAACCCACCACCTTTGTGGAACA
>JARDZH010000629.1 GCA_029240955.1 Pseudomonas sp.
TTCAGCGACTCACGGCGCAGTTCAAACAGCCAATGCATGTGGTCTGGCATCACGACCCACGCTAAAGAGCGGACCTCTCCCCGGTCATGCGCCAATCGTAATTGCCTTACCACTAACCGCCCCAGCCTCCAGTCGGTGAACAACGGAGCTCTATTCTGCGCAGTGGCAGTAACGAGATAGATTTGACCTGCGCAGCAATAACGCCCCTTGCGCAGAAGATGAGAGCTCATGCGTCCAGACATTCCGTTGTCCTCACTGCAAAAGTCTCGGAAATCTACTGGTTTGCCCAAGGGGGATGGGTATTCATGCTTGGCTGGATGTTTCCAGCCCTAAAGATGTGGCGCCGAGGGGATTGCTGTCGCGAGCTTCGCTCCCTCCCACAGTGTGCGAAACGCAGAAGCATTGCCGCAGAGACCGCCAGCTCGCGGCGGCTCAACCCACTTCCCTCCCCCTCCATCCCCCGGCACAATGCCGCGCATGATGACGATCCCGCCGCTTCCCGCCTGTTGCCCTTCGCTGCACCGCCATTGGCCCCTGCCGTTTCCGGTGGAGGGCGCGGTGTTGGTCAGTGGGGGTTTTGATCCGCAACAGCTGGCTGACGGCGACTTTTCACGGTGCATCGTCGAAAAGCCCGCCAGCATCGCGCGTTCGGTCGCCAAGCGGCAGACGGAGTTTCTCGCCGGGCGTTTGTGTGCGCGTGAGGCGATGCGGCAGCTTGATAGCCGGCTGTACGTCCCGCAAATCGGTGAAGATCGCGCGCCGGTCTGGCCGGGTGATGTCTGCGGTTCGATCACTCACAGCACCGGCTGGGCCGCGGCGATCGTCGCTCATAAAGCGCAGTGGCGTGGCCTTGGGCTGGACACCGAAAACCTGCTCGGCCATGAGCGCGCCTCGCGGCTGGCCGGGGAAATCCTGACCGCTGACGAACTGGCTGCCATGGCCGCCGCGCCGCAGGATCAAGTCGCGCTGCGCGTTACGCTGACGTTTTCCATAAAGGAAGCGCTGTTCAAGGCGCTCTACCCGATCGTGCAGAAACGCTTCTACTTCGAAGACGCGCAGCTTGTCGATTGGACAGAAAGCGGCAGCGCGCGCCTGCGGCTGCTGACCGACCTGTCCCCCGAATGGCACGCGGGCAAAGAACTGGATGGCCAGTTCGCCCTGCTCGACGCGCATTTGCTGAGTCTGGTCGCCATCCCCGCCTGATCAACGCGGCGTCTGCATGCGCGGCCAGGCCAGGCTGAAACAGGCGCCACCGAGCAGTTCACTGCGCCCGATCACAGCGCGGCCTTCGTGCCAGTTGATGATCCGGCGCACGATCGACAACCCCAGCCCATGCCCGCCCGAAGCGCGGGTGCGGCTGTCATCCAAGCGCATGAACGGCGTGAAGATCTGCTCCCAGGCATTCTCCGGCACGCCCGGCCCGTCGTCCTCGACCCACAAGTGACAGCGCTGCGGGTCAAGCCGATAGCTGATGCGCACGTGGGATTCGGCATGGCGCATCGCGTTGCTGACCAGGTTCTGCACCGCGCGATGCAGATACCGCGGCTCAGCCTCGACCCATGCCGTCTCGCCGTCACCTGCCGTGATACGTTCGCCGCGCTCGACCCGCACATGCGCGCGCAACGGCGCCAGCTCGGCGATCACCTGATCAATAAGCGTATCCAGATCGACGCGCTGGAAGTCCAGGTCCGGCGCGCCCTGCTCCAGCCGTGCATAAGTCAGCATCTCGTCCACCAGTTTGTCGAGATCCTGAATGTCGTGGTCCATACCCAACAGGTATTTGCGCCGGGCCTTGGGCGTGGCCGCGTCGCTGACCATCTCCAGACCGAAACGCAGCCGCGCCACCGGCGTGCGCAGTTCGTGGGACACGGCGCGGACCAGCTCGCGCTGGATCATCAGCGAACGCTGCAGGTGCTCGGCCATGCTGTTGAACGCCACCGCCAGACGCCCTACCGAATCCGAACCCTCAGTCGGCACGCGGGTTTGCAGACTGCCTTGTGCGATCAAGGTCGCCGCCGCCTCCAGCGCCTGCAGCCGCCGCTCCAGACGGCGCACCAGCAGATACACCACCAGCCCGATCAGGCAAAGCCCCACCAGCGAGATGACGATCAGCCATTGCACCGGGTACGGATTCATCTGGTAGAGCGGCCCGATTTCCAGCACCCAATTGGTGTCGACGATGCCCGACAGCACGCGGATCGAATCGCCGCCCTTGCCCAGCGCCATCACCGTATCGCCTTCGTAGACGCGTCGCCGCTGATCGTCGTCCAGATCCGCCTGATCCAGCGCCAGCAAGTGCAGGTCGAAACCGAAGCCCTTTTCCACCTGCAATGCCTGCAAGCGCGCCGGTTGTTCGTCGACCGGGAAGCGCACCAGTTCGTCGATCAGCAGATAGATCGTCGCCCGCGCCAGTTGCTCGGTGATCTGCTGCACTTCCCCAGTGAGCAACAGCGGCTCCTTGGCGCTGAGCTGCCGATAGACCTGCGCCGCGTGCGGGCCGATCTGCTCGACCACGACCTGCCCCCGCTGAAGCCGATTGCGGGCGCTGCCGTCCAAGTGGGCGTCCTCGGCGCTTTGCA
>JARDZH010000630.1 GCA_029240955.1 Pseudomonas sp.
GCTGCCATTTGCGCGACGGCGGTACATAACAGCCTTGAAGTGCGGCTATGGGATCGGCAGCGGGATCACATCAGAACGTAGCCGGCGGATTAATTGAGATAGCCCGCCCGGTCAAGGCGGGTGAGCCTCTAAATTGTGAGGAAACTTTTCAGAAGCCTTTCTTCTCCTATTTGAAAGCGAGCCGCGGCAGCTTCCAGCACCGGCTCCATGCTCCCGTATCCTTCGACTGCCTCATCGGCCTGCGAGAACTCCTATGCAGCTGCTCCATCCAAAAACGCGTTATCGGCCCTACACCCACGCGTCGGGCGGCTGGGGTTCGGCGCAGTCGGTCATGACCATACTGTGGCGAGAGCAGGCACTGATCAAAGGGCCTGCAGCGCTTCTGAAACAGAACAAGCCTGGTGGTTTTGCATGTGTGAGCTGTGCCTGGGCCAAGCCTGGCAATCCGCACGCGCTGGAGTTCTGCGAGAACGGTGCGAAGGCGACGGCCTGGGAACTGACATCGCTGCGCACCACACCGGAATTCTTTCAGGAACACAGCCTGAGTGACCTGCGAACCTGGTCTGACTTCGAACTGGAGCAGCACGGCCGATTGACTCATCCCCTGCGCTACGACGCGGCGACCGATCGCTATCAGGTCACGTCCTGGGAAGAAGCCTTTCGGGACATCGGTGCCGAACTCAATCGCCTTGAGCCGGACGAAGTGGTTTTCTACGCCTCGGGCCGCGCAGCGCTGGAAACCTCTTTCGCCTGGCAGCTGTTCGCGCGTGCATTCGGCACCAACAATCTGCCTGACAGTTCGAACATGTGCCACGAAAGCACCTCGGTCGGGTTGCAGGAGAGCATCGGCGTGCCGGTGGGCACCGTAACGCTGGAGGATTTCGAGCACACCGATTGCCTGTTTTTCTTCGGTCAGAACGTTGGCAGCAACAGCCCGCGCATGCTTCATCCGCTGCAGGAAGCCCGCAAGCGGGATGTTCCGATCATCACGTTCAACCCCATTCGCGAGCGAGGGCTGGAGCGCTTCGTCAATCCGCAGTCGCCGGTGGAAATGCTCGGTCCTGAATCGACGGTGATCAGCACGCAGTATCACCAGATCGCGATCGGCGGCGATACGGCCGCAGTGATGGGCATGACCAAGACGCTGCTGGAAATGGACCGCGCCGCTGTTGCTGCCGGCAAGCCATCGGTGCTGGATCACGCATTCATCGCCGAGCACACCCAAGGCTTTGAAGCTTTCACCGCGCAGGTTGAACGCTATTCCTGGGAGCAGCTGGAGAAGCGTTCCGGTCTGGGCCGCAGTGCTATGGAGGCGGCGGCGACAGTCTATGCGCGCAGCGAGCGGGTGATGGTGGTGTACGGCATGGGCATCACCCAGCACCGGCACGGCGTCGAGGCCGTGCAGATGCTCGTCAATCTGTTGCTGCTGCGCGGCAATATCGGTAAGCCTGGTGCCGGCATCTGCCCGGTGCGTGGCCACTCCAACGTGCAGGGTCAGCGCACGGTCGGGATCACTGAGGATCCGAAAAAGGTCCCGGTCGACAAGATCGAGGCGCTGTTCAATTTCAAGGTGCCCGAACAGACCGGGCTCACCACCGTGGACACCTGCGAAGGCATTCTCGCCGGCCGCGTCAAAGGTTTCATCGGCCTGGGCGGTAATTTCCTGCGCGCCGTGCCGGATACGTCACGCATGGAACCTGCCTGGTCTGAACTGGCGCTCAACGTGCAAGTGGCAACCAAACTTAACCGCACGCATCTGGTGCCGGGCAAACGCGCCTGGCTCCTGCCGTGTCTGGGCCGAATCGAGATCGACCGTCAGGACGGCATCGAGCAGACACACAGCACCGAGGACAGCACCGGCTGCATTCGCGGTTGGCGTGGCACCAGCGAGCCGGCCGGCAAGTTTCTGCGTTCCGAGGTCGCGATCATTGCCGGGCTGGCAGAGGCCACACTGGGCGACAAGGCGCAAATCCCGTGGGATGCATGGCGTCGGGATTACCGGCTGATACGCAGCGCAATCAGCCAGGTCTACCCGGAGATCTTCCACGACATGGAACAGCGCATGTGGGAGCCCGGCGGTTTCCATCGCCCGCTGCCCGCGTGCAAGCGCGAGTGGAAGACCGAGTCGGGCAAAGCCGGGTTCGTCACGCCGCGCATGCTCGATGAGGACGACGACGTGTCGGTAGGTGGCGACAACCGTGATGTGCTGCAACTGATGACGATCCGCAGCAACGACCAGTTCAATACCACGGTGTACGGATACGACGACCGCTTTCGCGGCGTCCACGGGACTCGCAGCGTGGTGTTCGCCAACCGTAACGACATCGTGCGGCTAGGCATGGCGCCGGGCGACTGGGTCATGTTGCGCACGGCGATCGAACCGCAAGTGCGGCGCGAAGTCGGCCCCCTGCAGATCATCGCGTACGACATTCCCGAAGGGTGCGCCGCTGCTTACTACCCGGAGTGCAACCCGTTGGTTCCGGTGTGGCATTACGCCGAGCGCAGCAAGGTGCCGGCTGCCAAGTCGGTTCCGGTGACGCTGCACAAGGCCAACCCGTCAGCCGCCGACCTGGAGCAGCCAACCCGTCAGCCGCCGACCTGGAGCACGCGCTGCCGCTTACCGATCAGGTGGTGTGAAGATCGCTTGAGGGGCGCGCTGGGTGTATTCGGGCGGAGCAAGATTGCCTTCGATCCGCCCCGCCAGATACAACGTCCCCGCCATCACGCCAGTGGTGGGACTTTGCAGCAGCTTGAGCCAGGCCTTGTCGAAGGTCGAACCCAAGGTCTGGCGAATGAGCGCTTCGCTGTCCGGCCGGTCGTTGGCTTGAAGGATCGCGCGTACGCCCACGACGCCTACGGAGATCAAGGCACCGGCGAGTTTGCCCGCAACCGCGGCCACGGCGCTGGCCGCACTCCGTGGGGCCATTTCGGCCTCAATGCGTTTACTGGCCCGTTCTGCTACCGGCGCC
>JARDZH010000631.1 GCA_029240955.1 Pseudomonas sp.
ACCGGCCGCGAAACGCAGGCGTCCACCAGCGGCGGCACCTCGGACGGCCGATTCATCGCGACGCTGGGTACGCAAGTCGTGGAGCTGGGGCCGGTCAACGCGACGATCCATCAGGTCAACGAACGCGTGCTGGCCAGCGACCTCGAAGTACTGACCGAGATCTACTACCAGACACTGGTCAAGTTGCTCGCCTGATGCTGACTTGTCCGATCTGCTCAGCACCGCTGGCCGCGGTAGACAATGGCGTGGTTTGCCCGGCAAACCACCGTTTTGACCGTGCACGCCAGGGTTATCTGAACCTGCTGCCGGTGCAGCACAAGAACAGCCGCGACCCCGGCGACAACCAAGCGATGGTCGAGGCGCGCCGCGATTTTCTCAACGCGGGCCACTACGCGCCTGTCGCCCGACGGCTGGCTGAATTGGCCGCCGAACGCGCGCCGGCTCACTGGCTGGACATCGGCTGCGGCGAGGGCTACTACACCGCACAGATCGCCGAAGCGCTGCCGCGTGCCGATGGCTATGCGCTGGATATTTCCCGCGAGGCAGTCAAGCGCGCGTGTCGCCGCAACCCTGCGGTGACGTGGATGGTCGCCAGCATGGCGCGGATTCCGTTGCCGGACGCCAGCTGCCAGTTCCTCGCCAGCGTATTCAGCCCGCTGGACTGGCAGGAAGCCAAACGCTTGCTGACCCCAGGCGGCGGCCTGATGCGAGTCGGCCCTACCAGCGGGCACCTGATGGAGCTGCGCGAACGGCTGTACGACGAAGTGCGCGACTATGCCGATGACAAACATCTGGCTCTGGTGCCCGAAGGCATGGAGCTGCAACACAGCGAAACCTTGAGCTACACCCTCAAGCTGATCGACGGCCAGTCCCGCGCCGACCTGCTGGCCATGACGCCCCACGGCTGGCGCGCCAGCGCCGAACGTCGCACCGCCGTCATCGAGCACCCCGGCCCGTTCAAGGTCACCGTTTCCATGCGCTACGATTATTTCGTGCTGCAATGAGCATTTTGAAAGAGGCATCCATGCGCCAACCCGATATCGAGATTTACCTGAAGGACGAAGACGTCGACCACAAAGCCATCGCCCAGTGGCTCGGCGCCGCATTGGGGCCGTGCAGCGAGTGGACCCAGAAGGGCCAGACCTGGAAGTGCAAGGCCGGCAATGTGCCGGTTACCTGGTTGCCCAAGGCTGTAGGCAAATGGAACAGTCTGTATCTGGAAAGTGATCAGACGCCGTGGGACGACGACATCGCCTGCGCCCGTGCGGCCTTCGCCGCGCTCAACGTCGAAGTGCGCTGCGCGCCGGGTACGTGGGTGGAAGAAGAAAGCGATGATGCGGCCGACCGCTGGATTCGCATCAGTGCCGATGGTGAAGAAGAGATTACCTGGCGGACTTCGTAAGTTGCCGGGTCAGCATCGCCAGCAAGCTGGCTCCTACAGGACACGCGCCGATCGACGCAGGAGCCAGCTGGCTAGCGAGAGGCCGGTTCAGGCGGACCGGCCTCTTCGCGGCTGAAGCCGCTCCCACGAGGTTTGGGTGGATACCGTAGGAGCGGCTTCAGCCGCGAAGGCGGATGTCATACACCGCAGCCTGCATCTTTTTGCCGATCCCATCGCGATACGTCACACTGACGCCCTCTCGGGCAATCGCCCTTTTTATCCAGCAGAATCCGTATGACTCGTTCTCCGTTCCGTCGTCTTGTGTTCGGCACCTTGCGTCGCTTGCTGTACCTCTGGGTTCGCTCCGAAACCATCAATCAGTCTTCTTTCACCCTGAATCTGGACCGCAGCCGGCCGGTGTTCTATGCGTTGCAGTCGCCGTCGATCAGCGATCTGGCCGTGCTGGACACCGAGTGCCGCAAGGCCGGTCTGCCGCGCCCGGTACTGTCGGTTGCGGTGGGTGATCTGCTGGAGCCGGCGGCGTTCTTCTACCTGACGCCTGCGCCCGACTGGCTGGGCCGTCACGACAAGCGCGGCGCGCCGCCGACGCTGGAAAGGCTGGTCGCGGCAGTCAGCCAGAACCCTCAGGAAGACGCGCAGATCATTCCGGTCAGCGTGTTCTGGGGCCAATCGCCGGATCGCGAGTCCAGCGCCTGGAAGCTGCTGTTCGCCGACAGCTGGGCTGTCACCGGCAGACTGCGCCGTCTGGTCAGCATTCTGATTCTGGGACGCAAGACCCGCGTGCAGTTCTCCGCACCGATTCACCTGCGGGAACTGGTCGACCAGAACAAAGGTTTCGAATTGACCCTGCGCATGAGCCAGCGCCTGCTGCGCACGCATTTCCGCAACCTCAAGAGTGCGGTGATCGGCCCGGACCTCTCCCACCGGCGCAATCTGGTCACCGGCCTGCTCGACGAGCCGCTGGTCAAACAGGCGATCCACGAAGAAGCCGAGCGCGAGAACATCTCCGAAGACAAGGCCCGGGAACTGGCGCTGCGCTACGGCAACGAAATCGCCTCCGACTACACCTACACAGCGATCCGCTTTCTCGAAGTGGTGCTGAGCTGGTTCTGGAACAAGATCTACGACGGGATCAAGGTCAGCCATATCGAAGGCGTGCAGGAAGTCGCGCC
>JARDZH010000632.1 GCA_029240955.1 Pseudomonas sp.
ATCCTGGATACACGCCTGACCACTACGTGAGCCCCAAGCCCTTGCGGGTTGCCAGCCCTTGCAGTCCGGGCGATGGCGGTTTCCATGCGCGGCAACGCGTGCCCGATGTAACGCCTTCGTACCGTCCCTGTGCCGCGGCACATTGACGGATCCGGAAAACTGCAGTGGCTTGCACTCTTTGCAGGCGTTTCAATCGACAACATGCGCAGCGATCTGGTTCAACAGCCTTGCTGATCAGATGTTCGGTCGTGCCTTTTTATGCTTGCGCCGCTTGAGCATATTCAGTAATGACGCCTACTATTCACAGGTGCTCTTGATTGGAGATCAGCCATGCTCTTCTCGGTGTCAAAACAGGCACGGGGTGGCGTAGATGTTCCTTCGCCGGAAAAAGATCGGTAAGGTAGGGGTCCAATTCCAAGACCCGCGAGGAGTAGTGATGAGCGAGGCGTTGTCAATCCACCATGACCAGACCGGTCATCAATTCGAAGTCAACATAGACGGCCACCGTGCTTACCTGACTTATATGGACCTTGGTAAGCAGACCCTGGACATCTATCGAACTTTCGTGCCCGACTCGCTTCGTGGCAGAGGTATCGCGGCGGCGCTCACCGAGCGCGCACTGAATTACGCCGACAGCATGGGCTATACCGTCATCCCTTCCTGTTCCTATGTTGAACGCTATATGGAGCGCCACCAGCGACAGGCCGCCAAGATCTGATCTTCGTGGCCTTGATCACAGGGTTACCATGAAAAACGCCGGGCATCTGCCCGGCGTTTTTCGTTACCGCGATACGGCTCAGCCGCGTTTGCGCTTAGGCAACACGTCCTTGAGCTTGGCATGCATGCTGCGCAAGGTCTTCTCGGTGCTTTCCCAGTCGATGCAGGCATCGGTGATGGACACGCCGTACTTGAGCTCCGACAGGTCCTTGGGGATCGCCTGACAACCCCAGTTCAGGTGACTCTCCACCATCAGGCCGATGATCGAGTCGTTGCCTTCCAGAATCTGGTTGGCGACGTTCTCCATGACCAGCGGCTGCAGCGCCGGGTCTTTGTTGGAGTTGGCGTGGCTGCAATCGACCATGATGTTGGGCTGGATATTGGCCTTGTTCAGCGCCTGCTCGCAGAGCGCGACGCTTACCGAGTCATAGTTGGGCTTGCCGTTGCCGCCGCGCAACACGACGTGGCCGTAGGCGTTGCCTTTGGTGGTCACGATCGAGACGCCGCCTTCCTGGTTGATCCCCAGGAACCGGTGGGGGCTGGACACCGACTGCAGCGCGTTGATCGCCACGGTCAGGCCGCCGTCGGTGCCATTCTTGAACCCGACTGCCGAAGACAGGCCGGAGGCCATTTCACGGTGAGTCTGGGATTCGGTGGTGCGCGCGCCGATCGCCGACCAGCTGATCAGGTCCTGCAGGTACTGCGGGGAAATCGGGTCCAGCGCTTCGGTGGCCGTCGGCAGACCCATTTCAGCCAGGTCCAGCAGCAACTGGCGGCCGATATGCAGACCGTCCTGAATCTTGAAGGAGTCATCCAGGTACGGGTCGTTGATCAGGCCTTTCCAGCCGACCGTGGTGCGCGGTTTTTCGAAGTACACGCGCATGACCAGATACAGCGTGTCGGACACTTCGGCCGCCAGCGCCTTGAGGCGTTCTGCATATTCTTTGGCAGCCTTGAGGTCGTGGATCGAGCACGGCCCGATCACGATGAACAGGCGGTGATCCTTGCCGTCGAGGATATTGCGGATCACTTCGCGGCCCTGGCTGACGGTCTGCAATGCAGCGTCGGTCAGCGGGATCTCGCGCTTGAGCTGATCGGGGGTGATCAGCGTCTCATTGGAAGCGACGTTGAGGTCGTCAATCGGTAAATCGGCCATTGTGTTACTCATCAGGTCACGGGTAGGGGCCACCAACGGCAACCCGGTGCGGCGGTGCCCGGCAGGTTGGAGCGCAACGGGAGCCGAACCTTAGCGCGTTACCCGGTGTCTCGACAATGGGCAAACGCGCCGGGCAGCACAGGCGCAATGCCGCAGCCGTGTCGGTTTCAGCCCGGAAACCTACGGAAATTTGCAACCGGCCGGCACACCCTGGACAGTGCAAGGCCATCATCGAGGACAGGTTTGTGGATCAACTGGAACTGAGCGATTTCGACATCGATCATCAACTGCTCGACCTGCCCGGCACTTCGCTGGTGGTCTTCACCAGTGCAGGCTGCGCCAGCTGCCGGTGGGCCCGGCAGCGACTGCCGGAATCGGGACTGCCGATCGAGCGCCTGTGCTGGGTCGATGCCGAGGAGAATGGCGGGGCGGTCCAGCGCTACGAAGTGTTTCACCTGCCGGCGCTGTTTGTGGTGCGCGACGGCGCGTTCCACGGCGCCATGCGTTCCCCGCTTGACCGGGAATCGCTCAAAGCAGCGCTGCAGCGAGCGCTGAGTCGTGAGCCGGACGAGTTGCCTTGAATCGGGCTCCGCGAAACGTCGTACGGCGACCTGCGATCTTTCTTACGGCATCAAATACAAAATAAAGCGTGTTATGAGACAGAGCGCAAGTTCCCGCCGTTCCGTATTTGAGCGCGCGCCGTTCCGTATTTGAGCGCGCTGCTAAGCTCAATCAATCTCCGCCATTCAGGCAGTCCGGGAGGTCTCATGATTCGTTCGATGCTGTATGCCACAGATCTGGGTCTGTATGCGCCTTATGTGACGCAACACGCGTTGGCGCTGGCCCGGACCTTCAGTGCCGAACTCTATGTCATCCACGTGGTTGAACCCATGGGCCTGTTCGCCGAATCGGTGCTGCAGAGCTATCTGGGGGAGGATGCCTGGCATGACCTTCACAGCAGTGGCGTAGGTGCGTTCATGGATGGAATAGAGCAACGGATGCTCGACGGGTTTCGTGAAGAACTGGGTGAAGGCCACAAGGATCTGTCTTTCATCCGCACAGTGCGAGTCGTTCAGGGAGAACCTTCCAGTGTGATTCTTGAGCAGGCCCGGGAACTGGCTGTGGATTTGCTGGTTGTGGGCAGTCATACCCACCAGGCGAAAGAGGGCGCGTCAATTGGTCGTACGGCGACCTGCGATCTTTCTTACGGCATCAAATACAAAATAAAGCGTGTTATGAGACAGAGCGCAAGTTCCCGCCGTTCCGTATTTGAGCGCG
>JARDZH010000633.1 GCA_029240955.1 Pseudomonas sp.
ACCCAGTCCTGATCCGGCCAGCTCGCGCGATGCACCACCGCAATCGGGCAATCGGCGCCGTAATGCGGCAGCAGTTCAGCCACGATCCTGTCCAGATTGTTCACCCCAAGATGAATCGCCATGGTCGCGCGGTGGCTGGCGAGGCTAGCCAGTTCCTCGCCCGGCGGCATCGACGTCTTGTCCGCGTAGCGAGTCAGAATCAGGCTCTGAGAGATATCCGGCAGCGTCAGCTCAGTGCCCAGCAGGGCGGCGCAGGCGGCAGTCGCCGTGACGCCTGGAATGATTTCAAAGGGAATGCCCAACTCGCGCAAATGACGGATCTGCTCGCCAATGGCGCCGTACAGACTCGGGTCGCCGGAATGCACACGCGCGACGTCGTGCCCTTGTTCATGAGCTGTTTTCATCAAGGCAATGATCTGCTCCAGGTGCAGCTCTGCGCTGTTGGTCACCTGCAACGCCGTATGGCCGTCGAGCACTGCGAGCGGGACCAGTGAACCTGCATAGATGATGACCGGGCAGCTGCGGATCAGGCGCTGACCTTTGACGGTGATCAGCTCCGGGTCGCCGGGGCCGGCGCCGATGAAATAGACAGTCAATGAGCTCTCCAACAATGATGAGTGGATCGGCGAAAGATTATCCGCCGATCACGGGCGCACATGCCAAGGCAAATGTGGCGCTGGGGGATTTGCGCCGCGAGATCAGCAGACGAGCCGCCCCGCCCGTCAGCTGAGTCACCAGCGCCAGTGCCGCGCTTTCGGCGACGCCGTGACAGCCGGTGCGGGTGAATGCGAGGTGTGAACGGTGAGTGAGTTGCGGCTCGAATGGCAGCAATCGGGCCGCGTTGAACAGTATCAGCGGGACCTTCAACTGCTCAGCCAGCTCAAGCAGCCCGGGCTCATTGCCTTTCAGGTCAATGGAGGCCAGCGCGCGGATACAACTCAAGTCCAGTCCATGTTCATCCAGGCTGCCTTCTACCAGTTCACGCAACGCCGCAGCCGTGCAGCCGCGTCGGCAGCCGAGACCGGCAACCACGACCGGGCCGCCCGCCGGAAGGCAGAGGTCCTCATGAGACGGGGCGGAAGGGTTGGCAGGCATGCGCTGTAACTCGTAGAAGGCCCGGTATGGGCGGCGGCAGGAAAACATGCGCAAGCGGCCAGCGTCAATCTGAACGATTGACCTGCCTGCGGTCACTGCGTAGCCTTGCGGGCTTGAGGTTCTTCGTCCTTCTACGGGCGAAGCTAAGACGGGAATGCGGTACAGGCCGCAGCTGCCCCCGCAACTGTAATCGGTCATGTAGGTTGCACAGCCACTGCGTCAAGCGGGAAGGCGCAACCGACGCGCGCCGCCCGACTCCAGGAGTCGCGCGACGCCACCGAGAGCCAGGAGACCTGCCTCGAACCGGGCCTGTGCCCGCGAATTCTCACTACAACCGGGCGGGGTGATCCGGTGGCGATTCGATCCGTGCATCGCGTGCGGTTGTCGTCCTGTTTGCCCGCCGTCGCGCCAAAGGGCACCTGATGAAAACACTGGCCAAGCTTCCCGTCACCATCGTCACCGGCTTTCTGGGCTCGGGCAAAACCACGCTGCTGCGCCACATGCTCGACAACGCTGAAGGCCGACGCATCGCGGTCATCGTCAACGAGTTCGGCGAACTGGGCATCGACGGCGAAATCCTCAAGCAATGCAGCATCGGTTGCACCGAAGAAGAAGCGACCGGCCGGGTTTACGAACTCGCCAACGGCTGCCTGTGCTGCACCGTTCAGGAAGAATTCTTCCCGGTGATGCGCGAGCTGGTGGCGCGCCGTGGCGACCTGGATCACATCCTCATCGAAACCAGCGGGCTGGCGCTGCCTAAACCGCTGGTTCAAGCCTTCCAGTGGCCGGAAATCCGCAATGCCTGCACGGTCGACGCGGTGATCACCGTGGTCGACAGTCCTGCTGTAAAAGCCGGGACCTTCGCCGCGTTCCCGGATCAGGTCGATGCGCAGCGCAAGCTGGACCCGAATCTGGACCACGAATCGCCGCTGCACGAGCTGTTCGCTGACCAACTCGCCAGCGCTGATCTGGTCATTCTCAACAAGGCCGATCAACTGGACGCCGAGAGTCTTGCCGCCGTGCGTGCCGAGGTCGCCGAAGAGCTTCCGCCGGCGGTCAAGGTGGTCGAGGCCAGCAGCGGGCGCTTGCCGCTCAGCGTGTTGCTGGGCGTGGGCGCGGAATCCGAACTGCACATCGATGGCCGCAAGACTCATCACGATCACCATCACGACGATGATGATCATGACGACCACGATCATGACGCCTTCGATTCGATTTCCATCGCCTTGCCGCAAGCCGAAGAGCGAGTGCTGCTCGACGCGCTGACCCGTCTGGTCGTGGAGCACGGCATTCTGCGCGTCAAGGGCTTTGCGGCGATCCCGGGCAAACCGATGCGGCTGCTGATCCAGGGCGTCGGTACGCGTTTCGACAAGCACTTCGATCGCAAGTGGGCGGACAACGAAGAACGCGTGACGCGGCTGGTGCTGATCGGTCAGGCACTCGACGCTCAGGCGCTTGAAGCC
>JARDZH010000634.1 GCA_029240955.1 Pseudomonas sp.
GTCTTCAGCGTTTTCAGGCTATCGAGGGAGGGCATCATCAAACTCCTTTTATGGCCCGCACGGCACGGGCGGGATCATCAGGTTCTTGAGTCAGGGACTTCCTGTGCATGTAGAGGGTTCCGATTTCCTTTATCATGCGCCGATTTCGGCCCCTGGCGATGAAAGTCTCTTTATGAATACGCTGTTGATGCATTGCCGTGCCGGCTTCGAAGGTGAAGTCTGCTCCGAGATCGCCGAACACGCCGCCCGCCTGGGCGTTGCCGGGTATGCGAAGGCCAAGCCGCACACCGCTTGTGCCGAATTCATCTGCCATGAGCCCGCAGGTCCGGCGCGCCTGATGAGCGAATTACGCTTTAGTGACTTGATATTTCCACGGCAGTGGGCACGCGGCGAGTTCGTGCAGCTGCCGGAGAGCGATCGCATCAGTGTGCTGCTCGACCATCTGGCCGCCTACCCGGTGTGCGGCAGCCTGTGGCTGGAGGTGCTCGACACCAACGATGGCAAAGAGCTGTCGAACTTCTGCAAGAAGTTCGAAGCGCCGTTGCGCAAGGCCTTGCTCGGTGCTGGCAGGCTTGTCGACGATGCCGATCTGCCGCGGCTGCTGCTCACCTTCAAAAGTGGCCGCGAGGTGTTCGCAGGTGTGGCCGAAGCCGGTAACTTCGCCATGTGGCCCATGGGCATCCCGCGCCTCAAGTTTCCGCGCGAGGCGCCTAGCCGCTCGACCTTGAAGCTCGAGGAAGCCTGGCACCATTTCATTCCTCGCGAGCAATGGGACGAGCGCCTGCATGGCGACATGACCGGCGTGGACCTGGGCGCCGCGCCTGGCGGTTGGACCTACCAACTGGTACGTCGCGGCATGCTGGTTACCGCCATCGACAATGGGCCGATGGCGCAAAGCCTGATGGACACTGGCCTGGTCACGCACCTGATGGCCGACGGCTTTACCTACAAGCCCAAGCAGACGGTCGACTGGATGGTCTGCGACATCGTCGAGAAGCCGGCGCGCAATGCTGCCTTGCTCGAAACCTGGCTGGGCGAGAACCTCTGCCGTGAAGCGGTGGTCAACTTGAAGCTGCCGATGAAGCAGCGCTATGCCGAGGTGCGGAAGTTGCTGGAACGCATCGAGGATGGCTTCAAGGCGCGCGGCGTCAAGGTCCAGATCGGTTGCAAGCAGCTGTACCACGATCGCGAGGAGGTCACCTGTCACCTGCGTCGACTCGACAGCGCCAAGCGCTGATCGATGCACAGGGCCGTGGCTTGATGTCGCACGGCATGCCTGGTCCGTTCGCTGACGCTACCTTGCTTAGTTCGCTGACGCTACCTAGGTTAGTCCGCTGACGCTACAATGCCCGCCTGATCTGGAGCCTTTTATGACCCAAACCTTGTCTGCCGACAGCACCCTGGACGCCAGTGGCCTGAGCTGCCCGGAACCGGTAATGATGCTGCACCAGCACGTGCGCGACCTGCCTGCGGGCGGCCTGCTCAAAGTCATTGCCACGGACCCTTCGACGCGGCGGGACATCCCCAAGTTCTGCGTATTCCTAGGCCATGAGTTGGTGCAGCAAGACGAAGACGGCGGCACCTTCCTGTATTGGATTCGCAAGAAAAGCGACTGACGACGGCCTTGGTCGACCGGTCGCCCGGCGCGCATACCCAGTTGCTGACGAGCTGGGTATAATCGCCCCCTTTTTTCCAGGGTCCCGGCCATGTTGTCTGAAATTCACGCTTTTCTCGGCTGCCGCACGCCCGACACCTGGGTCCAGGCCGCGCTGGCCGACCAGCACACACTGCTGATCGACCACAAGAACTGTGAATTCAAGGCGGCGTCCACGGCGTTGAGCCTGATCGCCAAGTACTGCACCCACGCCGACCTGATCAACATGATGTCGCGCCTGGCCCGTGAGGAACTGGTCCATCACGAGCAGGTGCTGCGCCTGATGAAGCGCCGCAAGATCGAGCTGCAGCCGTTGTCGGCCAGCCGCTACGCCTCGGCACTGCGCAAGCAGGTACGCAACCACGAGCCGGTCAAGTTGGTCGATACATTGGTGGTCGGTGCTTTCATCGAAGCACGCAGCTGTGAGCGCTTTGCTGCGTTGGTGCCGCATCTGGACGAAGAGCTGGGCACTTTCTACAACGGTCTGCTGATGAGCGAAGCGCGGCATTACCAAGGCTACTTGAAGCTTGCCCATCAGTACGGCGATGCCGCCGATATTGCCCGCACCATCGATAAGGTCCGGGTTGCCGAAGCCGAACTGATCGAAAGCCCGGATTCGGAATTTCGTTTCCACAGCGGCGTTCCCGCCTTCGCCTGAGGGCACCCGCATGGCGCGGCCGGTTGCCTGCGCCATGGCATTCCTTTATTTCCCAATAGACTGTTGTGAAGCGCATTGACAGCCAGCTGGGTGACGTTTACGTTAACGTAAATCGCCAAGGAATGTCTTCGTGAGCAATACCTACAGTATTTCCGACGTTTCTCAGTTGTTGGACGTTACGCCCAGAACGCTGCGCTTCTATGAAGAGCAAGGCATGGTGACGCCCGCGCGTCGAGGCCAGG
>JARDZH010000635.1 GCA_029240955.1 Pseudomonas sp.
TCCCTACCTGGGTATCTGCCTGGGCATGCAGGTTGCGGTCATCGAGTTCGCACGTAACGTGCTGGGCTGGAAAGACGCCAACTCGACCGAATTCGATCGTAACGGCGCGCATCCGGTTGTCGGTCTGATCACCGAATGGGAAGACGCTACCGGTGCAGTCGAAACCCGCACCGAAACGTCCGATCTGGGCGGCACCATGCGCCTTGGCGCACAAGAGTGCCAGCTGGAAGCCGGTTCGCTGGTGCACGACTGCTACGCCAGCGACGTCATCGTCGAGCGTCATCGTCACCGCTATGAAGTGAACAACAACCTGCTGCCACAGCTGATCGAGGCGGGCCTGAAGATTTCCGGCCGCTCCGGCGACGGCGCTCTGGTCGAAGTGGTCGAGGCTCCGGATCATCCATGGTTCGTAGCGTGCCAGTTCCACCCCGAGTTCACCTCGACGCCACGCGACGGTCATCCGCTGTTCAGTGGTTTCGTCAAAGCCGCACTGGCTCAGCACAAGAAAAACGCCTGACAGGGAAATCAGCACATGGCTCAGAAAATCATCCGTGTAGGTTCGATCGAGATTGCCAACGACAAGCCCATGGTCTTGTTCGGTGGCATGAACGTGCTCGAATCGCGGGACATGGCGATGAGGGTCTGCGAAGAGTACGTACGGGTTACCGAGAAGCTCGGCATCCCTTACGTGTTCAAGGCCAGCTTCGACAAGGCCAACCGCTCCTCGGTCAACTCCTACCGCGGTCCGGGCATGGAAGAAGGCCTGCGCATCTTCGAAGAGATCAAACGCACCTTCAACGTGCCGCTGATCACTGACGTGCACGAGCCGCATCAGGCGGCGCCGGTTGCCGAAGTCTGCGACATCATTCAGCTGCCGGCTTTTCTGTCGCGTCAGACCGATCTGGTGGTCGCGATGGCGAAAACCGGTGCGGTCATCAACATCAAGAAGGCCCAGTTCCTCGCCCCTCAGGAAATGAAACACATCCTGACCAAGTGCGAAGAAGCTGGTAACGATCAGCTGATCCTTTGCGAGCGCGGTTCGAGCTTCGGCTACAACAATCTGGTCGTCGACATGCTCGGCTTCGGCATCATGAAGCAGTTCGAGTATCCGGTGTTCTTCGACGTGACCCACGCCCTGCAGATGCCGGGCGGTCGCTCCGATTCCGCCGGCGGTCGTCGCGCTCAGGTGCTGGACCTTGCCAAGGCCGGCCTGAGCCAGAATCTGGCCGGGCTGTTCCTGGAAGCGCACCCGGATCCGGACAATGCGAAATGCGACGGTCCTTGCGCGTTGCGCCTGGACAAACTGGAGCCTTTCCTGGCCCAGCTCAAGTCACTGGATGAACTTGTGAAAAGTTTTCCGATCGTAGAGACCGCTTGATCAGGTTCTCCGGTAAAGTGCCGTGCCCCGTCATTCGTGACGGGGTCGTCGTATTCAGGCCTGCCTTTTTTAGCGTCTGATCAGTTCTACGTTTCCCAGCTGCGTCGTTTTCGTCAATCTTGGAGTGTTTACAACAATGGCAAAAATCGTCGACATCAAAGGTCGTGAAGTTCTCGACTCCCGTGGCAATCCCACCGTGGAAGCAGATGTACTGCTCGACAACGGCATCATCGGCACAGCCTGTGCGCCGTCCGGTGCTTCAACCGGCTCGCGCGAAGCGCTCGAGCTGCGCGATGGCGACAAGAGCCGTTATCTGGGCAAAGGCGTACTTAAAGCAGTCGCAAACATCAACGGCCCGATCCGCGACCTGCTGCTGGGCAAGGACCCGGTTGACCAGAAAGCGCTGGACCACGCGATGATTGCGCTGGATGCCACCGAGAACAAGGCCAGCCTGGGCGCCAACGCGATCCTCGCTGTCTCCCTGGCCGCCGCCAAAGCTGCCGCACAGGATCAGGATCTGCCGCTCTACGCGCATATCGCCAACCTGAACGGTACGCCGGGCGTGTACTCGATGCCGGTTCCGATGATGAACATCATCAACGGCGGCGAGCATGCCGACAACAACATCGACATCCAGGAATTCATGGTTCAGCCGGTCGGCGCCAAGAACTTCGCCGATGCACTGCGCATGGGCACCGAGATCTTCCATCACCTCAAAGCTGTTCTCAAGGCACGTGGCCTGAACACTGCCGTGGGTGACGAGGGTGGTTTCGCGCCAAACCTGGCTTCCAACGAAGACGCGCTGGGCGCTATCGCCGAGGCCGTCGCGAATGCCGGTTACACACTGGGCACCGACGTCACTCTGGCACTGGACTGCGCGGCCAGTGAGTTCTACGAAGACGGTAAGTACAACCTGTCGGGTGAAGGCCATTCCTTCGATTCCGAAGGCTTTGCCGACTACCTCGCCGGTCTGACCAGCCGTTACCCGATCATTTCGATCGAAGACGGTCTGGACGAATCCGATTGGGCAGGCTGGAAAGTGCTGACCGACAAGATCGGCGAGAAGATCCAGCTGGTGGGCGACGACCTGTTCGTGACCAACACCAAGATCCTGAAAGAGGGCATCGACAAGAAGATCGCCAACTCGATCCTGATCAAGTTCAACCAGATCGG
>JARDZH010000636.1 GCA_029240955.1 Pseudomonas sp.
CTCGCGAACCTCGATACGGAGGTTGTCAGGCCAACCCGGCAACTGCTCAAGCGTGTGCAATGCCAGACGCCGACTGTCCGCCGAAGCGACATTTTCGCTGCGCAGACCGGCATACGCGGTGACTCGACGGGTTTGACGCGCATACCAGCGCGCTTCTTCCAGCAGGCGCAGCGGTGCTCGCTGGCCCGACCGCAGCGCCTGCAACTCACCGGCATGGGCATGCGTCAGCACGGCTTGTGCTGCCGACTCACCCAGCCCGGGACATTCCTTTTGCAAACCGGCGACCTCGGGGGCGATGGGGTCGGTGCCCTTGTAGATGCTTTCGAATATCGCCGCTTGACGGGTGTTGGCGTAACTGGCAATTCGCTTGTTGAATTCCTGAAGCCTTGCCTCGGGCGTACGTGCGACCAGCTTGCCGAGCAAGCGATTGATTTCCGCTTCTTCGAGCGATGCAAGAATATGCGCTGGCAGTTTTCCGCCAAGGATGTCGGCCCGAGAAGTCCTGATTGGCGGCTTGACACCCACGTCACGAAAGCGCCGCGCAGCACCATACCTTACGGAACTGCCGGACAATGACTCGCCATCGAACACTTCAAGCACACGGTTTTGCGGCCACAACGGCATTTCGGTGATCAGCGGCAAGGTATACAGGTAGAGCTCATCGATGGGGCGTTCCCCACGCAACTGCTCCACGACCAATGCCGCATCTGCATCCGCTTTCAACAGGCGCATCGCCTGCGCCAGCTCCGGTGGTGGCGGCGCGTGGTCGAGGTGCATCTTGCGCAAGGCGCCGTCACTGACGCCACTGATATCGGCAGCCCTGAGCAGTTCTGCGTCGGAAAACACTTCGGTTGCATGCCCCATGCGTCGCAACAGGGTCAGGCGGTCCCACTCCAGCGGGCGCTCAAGCGTGGATCGCCAGGCACCGTTACCATTGCTCTCGAGCACCGGCTGCCAGGCATCGGGATCGTTCGGGTGGCGGAGGCGCCACTTGCCGAGCGATGAATCGTAGTACTGCTCGTAAACCTTGCCGGCCTGACGAATGTAGGTCTTGCCGTCCAGTACATGTTGCCCCTGCGGATTCGGACCGGGGCTGTCCGGCAAAGCGATCGTTGACTCATACGCGCCAAGGTCGGGTTTCCAAAGGCGCGTGTTGCCGCTGGGCAACTGCACCGGTTCCAGCTGTCCAATCACTGGCACGGCTTTGGCGCTGGAGAATTTCCGCACCCCGGCGCCTACCCCCGCCATCACCGCGATCTGCGCCAGATTTTCCGCCACGTCGATCAGATGATCCCTGGCCGCACGCCGGTCGCCTTCGCTCCATTCGATCGCGCCCTCCAGTGTTTCGTACATCAGCTGGCCGGCCATCACCACCATCATCACTTCGCCCAGCACCGGAACGAACATCGACACCATGTTCAAACCAAGCAGACCGATCTGCAGCAGGTGCGCCAGCCTGGCGTCGCGCGCCTTGACCTCGACGTCGTCGCTGGGTACCGCATGGCTGCGGGCGTCGGCCAGTACCTTGGCGCGGTTCTGGGTAAAGAGATAGAGCCAGAGATCTTCATTGGCCGCCCAAAGGCCATGCCCTCTGCGTCCGACCGCCGAAGGCGCAATGTAGGGATCGGGCTCCGGCTCCATCTTCACCCCGCGCTCGGGAGGAAGTTGCTTGATCCGGGTGAACACTGAAGTACCGCTGATTGCCTGAATGAACGCGACCCATGGAGAGCGCAATGTCGACCAGGCATCCTTCGGTGAGTCAGCAGCCTTTCGGGTGAACTGACTGAAATAATCGGGCCGCTGATCAACGGGCAGAAATTGACTGAGGAACCGCTGATAAGGCGTCGGTTGAGCCCCGCCAGCGAGCGGTTCATCGCGCGCAGTCAGCAAGCGTTTGAACTCCTCACGCATTTGCTGGTGGTTGTAGCGTTTGAACGGGTGCTGCGGGTCGTGAGGGATGTAAACGATCAATTCATCGCTGTAGCGGTATTTTTCGCTGATCACGAACACCACACAGCCAGTCAGACGTTTTCTCATCAGGCCCAGGTCCTTGAACCATACCTGTCGGTTGCCCATCCAGGGATTCATCTCGCCATCGATGACCGACCGGATCATGGTGTAGTCCGCCGGTTCTATATCCTTCTGCAATAACGCCTGCTCTGCGGCTGCGCGCATGGTTGCCTTCTGACTCGCGATGAACCGCTCGCGAAGCACGCCCTGCACCACCACATCGGCCGGGTGAAAAAATTCCTGCAGATAGTCCTGGTATTGCTTGCCGATATCCAGGCGACGGCACAGCGACATGAACTGGCTGACCGTCAGCGCGACACTAACGGACTCGAAAGTCTCCGCAGTATCGGTCGCCACCATGAATCCCGAGGTGTGGTGATAAGCCCCCTCCTCACACTCGCTGGCTTCGAAGTTGTGCAGTGCCGCCTCCAGCAGCGACAGCTTGAGAATTTCGAAGGACGCCAGCTC
>JARDZH010000637.1 GCA_029240955.1 Pseudomonas sp.
CTGTTGCCAACGTGGTCATCCCGATTCTGGAAGACTGCTCCGGCAAGAAAGCCGGTGTTGATTTCGGCGTAGCGGTGAACCCTGAGTTCCTGCGCGAAAGCACCGCGATCAAAGACTACGATCATCCGCCAATGACCGTTATCGGCGAGTTCGACAAAGCGTCCGGCGACGTACTGCAGTCCCTGTACGAAGAGCTCGACGCACCGATCATCCGCAAGGACATCGCTGTTGCCGAGATGATCAAGTACACCTGCAACGTCTGGCACGCCACCAAAGTGACCTTCGCCAACGAAATCGGCAACATTGCCAAGGCGTGCGGCGTAGACGGCCGTGAAGTCATGGAAGTGGTCTGCCAGGACAAGCAGCTGAACCTGTCCCAGTACTACATGCGCCCAGGCTTCGCTTTCGGCGGTTCCTGCCTGCCGAAAGACGTTCGCGCCCTGACCTACCGCGCCGGCAGCCTGGACGTTGAAGCGCCTCTGCTCAACTCCCTGATGCGCAGCAACGTTTCTCAGGTTCAGAACGCTTTCGACATCGTGGCTGCCCACGACACTCGCAAAGTCGCCCTGCTGGGTCTGAGCTTCAAGGCCGGTACCGACGACCTGCGTGAAAGCCCGCTGGTAGAGCTGGCTGAAATGCTGATCGGCAAAGGCTTCGACCTGAGCATCTACGACGCCAACGTTGAATACGCTCGTGTTCACGGCGCCAACAAGGACTACATCGAATCGAAGATTCCGCACGTGTCCTCGCTGCTGAATTCCAACTTCGACGAAGTCGTCAACAACTCTGACGTGATCATCCTGGGTAACCGCGACGAGCGCTTCCGCGCTCTGGCCGACCAGACCCCAGCCGGCAAGCACGTCGTTGACCTGGTGGGCTTCATGTCCAAGACCACCAGCGAAAGCGGCCAGGCCGAAGGGATCTGCTGGTAAATCAGCCGCAAGCCACAAGCGCCAAGCTCCAGGCCACAAGCTCCAGGCATTCATGCCTGGGGCTTGGGGTTTGAGGCTTGCAACTGACCTTGGGATACAGATCTATGCACAGGCTAAAGCACGGTCTACTAGAGGCCGCAGGTTGGCTGTTTTACCTAAGTTTGTTAATGGGCATCGCTGCATTGTTGCCCACCAGTATCTTCGACTCGCAGTCGAGGAACTTTATTTTCCTGATTGGCGCCGTCGGTATCTGGCGCTATTCGATGGGCATCACGCACTTCGTGCGCGGGATGATTTTCCTGTACATCGTCTACCCGCGCCTGCGCCGTAAGGTTCGCAAGCTGGGCGACGCGGCAGACCCGTCTCACGTGTTCCTGATGGTCACCAGTTTCCGGATCGACGCACTGACCACCGCTCAGGTGTACAGCTCGGTGATTCGCGAAGCGATCGATTGCGGCCTGCCGACGACGGTCGTCTGCTCGCTGGTCGAAATGTCCGATGAACTGCTGGTCAAGAGCCTGTGGGCGCGCATGAACCCGCCGGACCGCGTCACGCTCGACTTCGTGCGCATTCCAGGTACCGGCAAACGTGACGGCCTGGCGTACGGTTTCCGCGCGATCTCTCGCCACTTGCCGGATGACCGCGCAGTGGTGGCCGTGATCGACGGCGACACCGTGCTCAACGAAGGCGTCGTGCGCAAGACCGTGCCGTGGTTCCACATGTTCGACAACGTCGGCGGCCTGACCACCAACGAGTTCTGCGAAGTGCGCGGCGGCTACGTCATGAGCGAGTGGCACAAGCTGCGTTTCGCTCAGCGCCACATCAACATGTGCTCGATGGCGCTGTCCAAGCGCGTTCTGACCATGACCGGTCGGATGTCGGTATTCCGCGCCACCGTGGTCACCGACCCCGAGTTCATTGCCGACGTGGAAAGCGACTCGCTCAAGCACTGGCGTCTGGGCACCTTCCGCTTCCTGACCGGCGACGACAAGTCCAGCTGGTTCAGCCTGATGCGCCTGGGCTACGACACGTTCTACGTGCCGGACGCTGCGATCAACACGGTTGAGCACCCGCCGGAGAAGAGCTTCTTCAAGGCCAGCCGCAAGCTGATGTACCGCTGGTACGGCAACAACCTGCGTCAGAACTCCCGCGCACTGGGCCTGGGCATCCGCCGCCTCGGGCTGTTCACCAGCGTGGTGCTGTTCGACCAGCGTGTGTCGATGTGGACATCGATCCTTGGCCTGACCGTCGCCATCATCGCCAGCTTCAAGTACGGCGGCGCATTCATCCTGATGTACCTGCTCTGGATCGGCATGACCCGCCTGATCCTGACGCTGTTGCTGTCCTTCTCCGGACACAGGATCGGGCCTGCCTACCCGGTGATTCTCTATTACAACCAGATCGTCGGCGCCTTGATGAAGATCTACGTGTTCTTCCGTCTCGACCGCCAGTCCTGGACTCGTCAGGACACCAAACTCAGCCGCGACCTGGCCAGTTTCCAAGGCTGGTTCAACACCTGGTCGTCCCGGACCATGACTTTCTCGGCTGGCACCATCTTCGTCGCTGTGCTGTTGACGATGGTTTGACCGGGCCAATGGATTAAA
>JARDZH010000017.1 GCA_029240955.1 Pseudomonas sp.
GCGGTTGCGGTCTTGCGACGGCCAGTGCCGTAATTTTGAGTCGCCGACATAATGAACTATTCCGTTAAAACTTCAGTTCTTGGGGCTGCTGAGCAGTATGAGGGTGTACAGCGCCCGCATAGACTTTCAGCTTACGATACATGTCGCGACCCAGCGGGTTCTTAGGCAGCATGCCTTTGACCGCGGTCTCGATCACGCGCTCAGGAGCTTTGTCGATCAGCTTTTCGAAGTTGATCGATTTGATCCCGCCCGGAAAACCGGAGTGTGAGTAGTAGATCTTGTCGGAAGCTTTAGCACCGGTAACGCGGATCTGCTCAGCGTTGATAACGACGATGTAGTCGCCGGTATCGACGTGCGGAGTGTATTCCGGCTTGTGCTTGCCACGCAGACGGCTCGCGATTTCGGTGGCCAGACGACCCAGGGTCTGACCAGCAGCGTCGACGACGAACCAGTCGCGCTTAACTGTTTCCGGTTTAGCAGTAAAAGTTTTCATTCTTTATAGCCTCAGGGGCCGCCCTGAAAATGAGACGGCGGATCTTACTGAATAGTGCGTACTTTGACAAGTCAAAGGCAGCCGGAAACAGACGCTATCGGGGGCTCGGGTCAGCGCGTCCGTTATACGGCAAGATTCTTCGGCAGACGGCGCATCACTTCCACTGCAAAGAGCTGGCGGATTATACAGGCTGAGAAAATATCCTCAACCCTGAATTTCATCCTGCTTGCAGGGCGTGGCGCAATGCTGGACAGGCGTAGCGAAAAATAAGACGATCCAGCCGTTGCCTGACCAATAAACCCTATAAGAACAAACAACATGCCGATCTCCCATTCCGCTCATTTGCGGCGCGTAAACATCCTGGCCACCGAAAAAGTGTTCGCATCGACTCTGATGCAGGCCAAGGACTTCTTTCACCTGGCCAGCCTGCGCTACAGCAAGCAATTGGGCCAAGGGCTGGTTCCCGCTTTTGAAACCCGCCTGGTCAGCCCCGACGGCCTTCCGGTGGGAAGTTTCAGCGAAGTAACGCTGCCGGTCGACGGCGAGCTGGGGCCGTGCGACATCATCGTGATCCCTGCCTTCTGGGACGATTTCGAGTCATTGTCTCAACGCTATCCACAGGTCATCCCGTGGCTGCAAGAACAGCACGCCAACGGCGCGGTGCTTTGCGCGGAGGCGACCGGCGTTTTCTGGCTGGCCGAGGCTGGCCTGCTTGACGGCAAAGAGGCCACGACCTACTGGCGCTTCTTCAATGCGTTCGCCGAGCGTTACCCCAACGTATTGCTCAATCAGGAAAAACATCTGACGGACGCTGACAACCTGTACTGCGCCGGCGGCACGACCTCGGCCTGCGATCTCTACATCTATCTGATCGAGCGGTTCTGCGGCGCCAGCATCGCTCAGGCTGTGGCTCGGGACATTCTGTATGAGGTACGCCGCAGTTACTCACCGGGCAGGATCGGGTTCGGCGGGCAAAAGCTGCATCAGGACGTGATCATCCTGCAGATTCAGCATTGGCTTGAGGATCACTTCGCCGACAAGTTTCGCTTCGAAGATGTGGCCCGGGATCACGGGATGAGCATTCGCAACTTCATGCGCCGCTTCCAGACTGCGACCGGCGACAAGCCTTTGCATTACCTGCAGCGCTTGCGGATCGAAACAGCCAAGGGGCTGCTGTCCGGCACCCGCAAGAGCATCAAGACGATCAGCTATGAGGTTGGCTACGACGACGCGAGCTTCTTCGCACGACTGTTTCGCCAGCACACGGAGCTCTCGCCAAATCAGTATCGGCAGCAGTTTCAGCAGGCGGCGTAGAGGCGAAGTCCGCCCGCAATGCTTGTGTAGGCGCCAGCTTGCTGGCGAGACGGCAGTTCAGACAAACACATTTGGCGTCTGAACTGACGCTTCGCCAGCAAGCTGGCTCCTACACGGGTCGGGGTGTAATGGTTCAGGGCTTGTGCGCGCGGGACAGGAACTCGTGCGACTGCATTTCGAGCAAACGGCTGAGCGTGCGCTGGAATTCGAACATCAGGCGGCCACCGGTATACAGATCCTTGAGCTCGACTTCAGCCGAAATGATCAGCTTGACGTTGCGATCGTAGAACTCGTCGACCATGTTGATGAAGCGCCGGGCGATGTCGTCGGTGGAGACATTCATCTGCTCGACGCCGCTGAGCAGTACCGCGTGGAAGATCTTGCCCAGTTCGATGTAGTCGTTCTGGCTCCGCGGACCGTCGCACAGCTCGCGGAAGTCGAACCACGCCACGTCATCACAGGTTCGCAGCGCACGAATCTCGCGGTTCTCGATGATCAGTACGTCGTTCTCGATGGTCTTCGCGCACTCAGGCGTCAGCGCCTTGAAACTCTTGCGCATGCTGTCCTGCGCCGCCTCGTTGAGCGGGAAGTGGAACAGTTCGGCCTGCTCAAGGTGACGCAAACGGTAGTCGACGCCGCTGTCGACGTTGACGATATCGGTGTTTTCCTTGATCAAGGCAATCGCCGGCAGGAAGCGTGCGCGCTGCAGACCATCCTTGTACAAGCCGTCGGGCACGATGTTCGAGGTTGCAACCAGCGTAACGCCGTTTTTGAAAAGCTCTTCCATCAGCGTGCCGAGAATCATCGCATCGGTGATATCGGACACGAAGAATTCGTCGAAGCAGATCACCCGCGCCTCGTCGGAGAAGCGTTTGGCGATGATGGTCAGCGGGTTTCGCTCACCCTTGAGGGTCTTCATCTCTTCGTGCACGCGCTTCATGAAGCGGTGAAAGTGCGTGCGCACCTTCTGCTCGAAAGGCAGTGCTTCGAAGAACGTGTCGACCAGGTAAGTCTTGCCACGGCCTACGCCGCCCCAGAAGTACAGCCCTTTGACCAGGGTGGGCTCTTTCTTGCCGAACAGTTTGCCGAACAGGCCCGGCTTGCTGTCACTGGCCGCGACCAGATCGTCATACAGACGCTGGAGGTGACGCACGGCGTTTTCCTGCGCGGCATCGTGAAAGAAGTCCGGACGTTTCAGATCAGCTTGATATCGTTCTAAGGGCGTCATATTCGTTAGCAAAGCAACAAAAACGGGCCGTCACTGTAGCGACGGCCTCAGGTAATGGCAATCAGTCCTGTTGAGGAGCAAGCGCCGACTTGAGTGTCTGGATCGCCGCATCGCGCGTGGCCGCGTCGGTGAACACCGGGCTATCGGCGACACAGGCATCGTCGAGCCACAGGGTGAAGTGATCATCTGCGGTGCGCACATCCAGTTCGCCGCCCTGCTGCAGCTGCTTGCTGACGGCACCGGCGGCCTTGCCATCGGCGAAGGTACGGGACAGGAGCAACTGCTCGCCGTCCGCTGCCAACAACCGGAAGCGAAAGCTGCCGTCGTCTTCGCGGAAGCTGACAAAACGCGCGCCTTTGGCGGCCTTTTTCTTGCCCGTTTCCGCTACCTGCGTCACAGCGCGGAACGAACGCAGACCGACCGCCTCGCGCAGCTCTTCAAGGAACGGCGTTGCAGCGCGGCGGGCCTTTTGCGCGCCGGCCAACAGAATGTCTTCAAGATCGGCAGGACGCTGGATCAAGCCCTGATACTTCTCGCGCGCCTCGCTCAATTCGCTGTCCAGCAGGTTGAACAGGCGATTCTTCGCCTCGCCCCAGCCCAGTCCCTGCACCAGCTCGGAACGGAACTCGGCACTCTGCTCGGCACTGGCAAAAGCCTGATAGAGCGTGAACAGATGGGAGTTGTCCGGATCCTTGGCTTCGCCGGGCGCGCGCGAATCGGTCACGATGCGGGAAATGGCGTCCTTCATTTCCTTGGCGGTGCTGAACAACGGAATGGTGTTGTCGTAGCTCTTGGACATCTTGCGCCCGTCCAGGCCCGGCAAGGTCGCAACACTTTCTTCGATCAACGCCTCAGGCATCACAAAGAATTCTTTGCCGTTGCCGAACAAGTGGTTGAAGCGTTGACCGATATCGCGGGCCATTTCAACGTGCTGGATCTGGTCCCGTCCGACCGGCACTTTGTGAGCGTTGAACATCAGAATGTCCGCGGCCATCAGCACCGGATAGCTGTACAAGCCCATGGTCACGCCTGCGTCCGGGTCTTCACCGCCTTCGACGTTCTTGTCCACCGACGCCTTGTAGGCATGAGCGCGGTTCAGCAGCCCTTTGGCGGCGACGCAGGTCAGCAGCCAGGTCAGCTCGGGAATTTCCGGGATGTCAGACTGGCGATAGAAGGTCACGCGTTCCGCATCGAGGCCTGAAGCCAGCCAGGTCGCAGCAATTTCCAGACGCGAGCGCTGAATGCGCAGCGGGTCATCGCACTTGATCAAGGCGTGGTAGTCGGCCAGAAAGTAGAAGGAATCCACACCGGGCTGGCGACTGGCAACGATGGCCGGGCGGATCGCGCCGGCGTAGTTGCCCAAATGAGGAGTGCCGGTGGTGGTGATACCGGTCAGGATACGAGTGGTCATGGCGGGTCGCTTATCCAGATGCTGCAATCAGTTCGAGAGGCGCGGCACGACCAGATCTTTCAGGTCGGTCAGCTTGCCGTGAAAAAAGTGTCCGCATTCTGCCACTTTCAGCAGCTCATGGGGACGTTGCAGCGCAGCAGACCAGTCATAGACCGATTGCGGATCGATGACCTCGTCGGTTTCCGGCTGGATGACCGTCAGTGGACAGTTTTGCGGCAGCACGCTCTGATCGGGTATACGTGAGGCAGCGGCGGCCACCAGAAACAGATGCGTGAGTGTTTCGCCCTGCGCTTCGAGCCGGCCGCCCAGGTTTGCCGCAACGTAGCCGCCGAAGGAAAACCCGAACAGCGTCATCGGCAGGTCGGGCTGCTGCTCTCGCAGCCACTTGGCCGCCGCCTGAGCGTCGTCGATCTCGCCCGGGCCTGCGACGGACGTGCCGGCACTGGCGCCCACGCCGCGATAGTTGAAGCGCAGCGTGATCAGGCCGTTGTCACGCGCGGTGCGCTGCAACGTCGAGACCACTTTATTGAGCATCGTTCCACCCTGGATCGGGTTAGGATGGCAAATCAGTGCGACGCCCCGGGCTTCGGGAACGTCCTGGTAAAGCGCTTCAAGCTGGCCTTCGGGGCCATCGATAAAAACGGGGGTCTCACGCATGAGCAAAATAGAACTCCGTGACCTTGAAATGGGTCGACTCGTCTAGCTGAATGTCTGTGGCTGGCATATCAACGACGCGTCGCGGGTATACAGCGCAGGTTCGAGCCGTTAACGTAAAGCAAAGCCGTTTATAGAGGAAGGACTCGTGGAACACTCGCTCTTAGTTTGGTTGTTGCCGACTATCGCCCTGGTTGCCGGTGTCGTCATTGGTTTTCTGGTCGCACGTCTGCTGCCCAACACCGTTCCGAACAGCACCCAGCGTCAGCTGGATGACATTCAGGAGCGTTTCGATGCCTATCAGAACGAGGTGGTCACTCACTTCAACAGCACGGCTAACCTGGTACAGAAACTGTCGCAAAGCTATCACGACGTACAGGAACACCTTGCCGAGGGCGCCAATCAGCTGGCCCTTGACGAAATCACTCGCCAGCGCCTGCTGGCAGCGCTGCACCCGGACGCAAACACTGCCCCACGCGACCGCCTGACGCCCCCGCGCGATACGGAAGCGCCAAAGGACTATGCGCCGAAGTCGCCAAACAGCCCGGGCATGCTTGACGAGCATTACGGCTTGAAGAAGTAACGCCGACCCGCCACACCGAAAGCCCGCGATTCGCTCTGAATAGCGGGCTTTTTTGTAGGTCCTGCATCAACAGCATCGCCAGCAAGCTGGCCCCTACGAGGACCGCGCGGTGTTGTAGGAGCCAGCTTGCTGGCGATGGCTGATTTGGTCGCGGGCAAGCGCGCTCCGACGCAATAGAATTCTGCAGACATCAAAAAGCCCCGCCCGGACTTCCGTCCGGGCGGGGCTTTTTGACAGCCGTCAGGTCAGATCGCGCCGCGGCTACGCAGCAGGTCCAGCACCTGTTTGACGCCCTCTTCGACGCTCAGGGACTGGGTGTCGATGACCAGGTCCGCGTCCAGCGGTACGTCGTACGGGAAGGACTCGCCCGGGATATTGTCGCCTTCGGCGGCATACAGGCCCTGTGGGTCGCGTTCGCGGCAGACGGTTGGCGAGGCCTGGACGTAGACGGTCAATAGCCGCTCCTTGCCGATCAGCGCCTTGGCGCGTTCGCGGCCTTCGGCGTCGGGTGCGACGAAAGCGGCCAGGGTCAGCAGGCCTGCTTCGTTGAACTGGCGTGCCACGTGCGCTGCACGGCTCCAGTTTTCAGTGCGTCCGGCGCGGTCTTGCGGCAGACCCTTGTTCAGGTCGTGGCGCAAGTTCTGGCCGTCCAGCACATACACCGCACGGCCCATGTCGAACAGCCTGCGCTCTACGGCATAAGCCAGGGTGCTCTTGCCAGCGCCCGACAGACCGCTGAACAGCACAGTCGCAGGTTGCTGACCGAACCGCTGAGCCCGCTCCTCGGTGGAAACGTGAGCCAGCTCGCCGTGGTGCGTGGAGCCGCCGACGCTGACTGGCTTAGCGATGATCATGCCCGCAGCAACCGTGCCATTGGTCAGGCGGTCGATGACGATGAAAGCGCCAGTGGTGCGGTTGCTCTCATAGCCATCAAGCGCGATAGGCGCATCGAGGCTGATCTTGACGCGACCAATCTCGTTGAGCTGCAGAGCGCTCGCGGGCCCTTCGACCAGGGTATTGACGTCGACGCGATGCGTGATGCTGGCAATCGAACCCGGCACGTAGCTGGTCGCGCGTTTGATGTCGTATTTCTTGCCCGGCAGCATCGGCTCTTCAGCCATCCAGACCAGCATCGCATCGAACGCGTCGCTGACCTGCGGGACGTTGTCGGCGTGAACCAACAGGTCGCCACGGGAAATGTCGATCTCGTCTTCCATGGTCAGGGTCACGGCCTGACCCGGGCCTGCGTGCTCCAGTTCACCTTCGAAGGTGACAATGGACTTCACGCGGCTGCTCTTGCCGGACGGCAGCACTACGATCTCATCGCCCTTGTGCACAATGCCGCTCGCCAGCGTACCTGCGAAACCACGGAAGTTGAGGTTCGGGCGGTTGACGTACTGCACCGGGAAACGCAGGTCCGCATAATTGCGGTCGTTGGCGATTTCAACGGTTTCGAGGATTTCCATCAGCGACTGGCCGGTGTACCAGGGCGAACGCTCGCTCTTGTTCACCACGTTGTCGCCCTTGAGCGCGGACATCGGTACGAACGCCATGGTGGTCGGCTTGAACGCCAGCCCTTCGGCGAACTTCAGATAGTCGGCCTTGATCGACTCGAACACGCTCTCATCGAAGCCATTGAGGTCCATCTTGTTGATGGCGACGACGATGTGCTTGATGCCCAACAGGGAAGCGATATAGCTGTGACGGCGAGTCTGGGTCTGCACGCCATAACGGGCGTCGACCAGAATGATCGCCAGATCGCAGGTGGACGCACCGGTCGCCATGTTGCGCGTGTACTGCTCGTGACCCGGCGTGTCGGCAATGATGAATTTGCGCTTGGCGGTCGAGAAGTAACGGTACGCGACGTCAATGGTGATGCCCTGCTCGCGCTCGGCCTGCAGACCGTCCACCAGCAACGCCAGGTCCACGTCTTCGCCGGTCGTTCCGGACTTCTTCGAATCACGGGTAATGGCTTCAAGGTGATCTTCGTAGATCATCTTGGAATCGTGCAGCAGGCGCCCGATCAGGGTGCTCTTGCCGTCATCGACGTTGCCGCAGGTCAGGAAACGCAGCATTTCCTTGCGTTCATGCTGGCCCAGATAGGCGAGGATGTCCTCGCTGATCAAATCGGATTGGTGACTCATTCGGGAGCTCCAAGCTGTAAGCTTCAAGCGGCAAGCTTGTCGGCGTACAGCCAGTCAGAAATCTGTTTATTCGAGTGGGCTTCGAGGTTCGACGAAGCCGCTGACTCGCCGCTTAGAAGTAACCCTGACGCTTTTTCTCTTCCATGGAGCCTGCGCCGTCGTGGTCGATGACCCGGCCCTGGCGCTCGGAAGTGCGCGTCAGCAGCATCTCCTGGATGATGTCGGTCAGGCTGGTGGCTTCCGATTCGACGGCGCCGGTCAGCGGGTAGCAACCCAGAGTGCGGAACCGTACCTTCTTCTTGACGATGCGCGCCTTTTCCTCGTCGGTCAGGTGCTCGAGAATGCGGTCGTCGTCGATCATGATCAGCGTGCCGTTCTTCTCGATCACATCCCGCTCTGCTGCGAAATACAGCGGCACGATCGGGATGCCTTCAAGATAGATGTACTGCCAGATGTCCAGCTCGGTCCAGTTCGACAGCGGGAACACACGGATCGACTCGCCTTTGTTGACGTTGCCGTTATAGACGTTCCACAGCTCAGGACGCTGATTCTTCGGGTCCCAGCGGTGCTTGCTGTCGCGGAAGGAATAGACGCGCTCCTTGGCGCGGGATTTTTCCTCGTCACGCCGCGCCCCACCGAACGCCGCATCGAAACCGTGCTTGTCCAGCGCCTGCTTGAGGCCTTCGGTTTTCATGATGTCGGTGTGCTTGGCACTGCCGTGGGTAAAAGGGTTGATGCCCTGCGCAACGCCATCCGGGTTGACGTGGGTGATCAGGTCCAGGCCCATTTCCTCGACCATCTTGTCGCGGAAACGATACATTTCCTGGAATTTCCAGCGGGTGTCGACGTGCATGACCGGAAACGGCAGCTTGCCCGGAAAGAAAGCCTTGCGTGCCAGGTGCAGCATCACGGCCGAATCTTTGCCGATCGAGTACAGCATCACCGGGTTATCGAACTCGGCGGCGACCTCGCGGATGATGTGGATGCTTTCCGCCTCCAGCTGTTTCAGATGCGTCAGTTTGTCGACCATGGGTACTCACGGATTGCAATTCGTTGTGGGCCGGACGTAAATCCGGGGCGGCCATCGGGCCGTGTTCGAGCGGCGCACTTTATCATGCTCGATACGGCCAGATCAGCGACCGGGCTATATCGAAACGATCTAACGTTATGCCGCGAGGTTCGGTCGCTCAGATCGGATTCGGACAGTCGATGAAGATGTGTTCCACCGCAAAACGCCGTGCCAGATAGTCGCCCAAGGCCTGAACACCGTAGCGCTCAGTCACGTGGTGGCCAGCCGCGATGAAGCTGATGTCGTTTTCCCGCGCACTGTGAAATGTCTGCTCCGAGGCTTCGCCGCTGATGAACAGGTCCACGCCTTCGCGAATGGCTTGATCGATGTAGCCCTGACCGCCGCCTGTGCACCAACCGACGCGGCGGATCGTCTGGCTGCCTTCGATCAACAGCGGTTCACGGCCCAGCGCATCCTGAACCTTTCTGGCGAAATCGCGGGCGGTCATGGGCTCCGAGAGCGAGCCGACCAGACCGACGACTTTGGAATTGTCCGAGTCCAGCGGACCTTCGACCGTGATGTCCAGCTGACGAGCAAGTTGCACGTTGTTTCCGACTTCAGGGTGCACGTCCAATGGCAGGTGGTAAGCCAGCAAGCTGATGTCGTGCTTGAGCAGCGTCTTGAGCCGGCGCTGCTTCATGCCTGTGACGCAGGGGTTTTCGCCCTTCCAGAAATAGCCGTGATGAACCAGGATCAGATCGGCCTGTGCCTCGACCGCAGCATCCAGCAACGCCTGGCTGGCAGTGACGCCGCTGACGATGCGCATCACCTGCGGACGCCCTTCGACCTGCAGGCCATTGGGGCAGTAATCCTGAATCCGGGCGCTGTTGAGATAGCGGTCGGCCTCTTCGACCAGGGTGCTTAAGGCAACAGCCATAAAAGACTCCTAAATATGCAGTTCAGAGCGGCTTTGTGCTCGTATAATGCCCGCCATTATGGCGCGCCTGTGACAAAAAATTTCGCGCCAGTCACTCTCAGGATCTGCTCAATGTTCAAGGCACTGCGCTTTTTCGGCTGGCCGTTGCTGGTTGGTGTGCTTATCGCCCTGCTGATTATTCAGCGTTTTCCGGAATGGGTCGGGCTGCCCAGTCTCGATGTGAACCTGCAACAGGCGCCACAGCCTACCAACATTCTGCAAGGCCCCTCCTCTTATGCCGACGCGGTGAGTGCCGCTGCTCCGGCGGTCGTCAATCTCTATACGACCAAGATGATCAACAAGGGCAACAACCCGCTGTTCGAGGACCCGCAGTTCCGGCGCTTCTTCGGCGACAACGCGCCCAAGCAGAAACGCATGGAATCGAGCCTCGGTTCCGGCGTGATCATGAGCCCTGAAGGCTACCTGCTCACCAACAACCATGTGACCACCGGTGCTGACCAGATCGTCGTGGCGCTCAAGGACGGTCGCGAAACCATCGCGCGGGTGATCGGCAACGACCCTGAAACCGACCTGGCGGTGCTCAAGATCGATCTCAAGGATCTGCCCTCGATCACCATCGCCCGCTCTGACGGTATTCGCATCGGCGATGTGGCGCTGGCCATCGGCAACCCGTTCGGCGTCGGCCAGACAGTCACCATGGGCATCATCAGCGCCACCGGCCGTAATCAGCTGGGCCTTAACACTTATGAAGACTTCATCCAGACCGACGCCGCGATCAACCCCGGCAACTCCGGCGGCGCGCTGGTCGACGCAAGCGGCAATCTGACCGGCATCAACACCGCGATCTTTTCCAAGTCTGGTGGCTCTCAGGGCATCGGCTTCGCGATTCCGACCAAGCTGGCCATGGACGTCATGAAGTCCATCATCGAACACGGTCAGGTGATACGTGGCTGGTTGGGGATTGAGGTTCAACCGCTGACTCAGGAACTGGCCGAGTCCTTCGGCTTGAAGGATCGTCCGGGTATCGTCGTGGCGGGTATTTTCCGTGACGGGCCAGCGCAGAAGGCCGGTTTGCAGCTGGGTGACGTGATCCTGAGCATCAACGGCGAGCCGGCAGGTGACGGACGTCGGTCGATGAACCAGGTTGCTCGTACCCGGCCGAAAGACAAGGTCGCTATTGATGTAATGCGCAACGGCAAAGAGCTGCGCCTCAATGCGGAAGTGGGCATGCGTCCGCCACCCGCTCCGGCTGCCGCAGTACCCGCCCCGCAAAAATGAGTCACCGCCCCGCAGACGTTGAGTGCTGCGGGGCGTCAGACCTTACAGCTCGCCCAATCCTTCCAGCAGCGCTTCATGCTGCTCCGGCGTCCCGATGCTGATGCGCAGGAACTGCGCGATCCGCGCCTGTTTGAAGTGACGCACGATCACACCCTGCTCACGCAACTTCGCTGCCAGGGCCGCCGC
>JARDZH010000638.1 GCA_029240955.1 Pseudomonas sp.
GGCTTTCTCTATGACAGCGACACCTACGACGACGACCTGCCTTATTGGGCGCCGCAGACGCCGACCGGCAGACCGCATCTGGTGATTCCTTACACGCTGGACACCAACGACATGCGTTTCACCCAGGTGCAGGGCTTCAACAACGGCGAGCAGTTTTTCCAGTACCTGAAAGATGCGTTCGACGTGCTGTACGCCGAAGGCGCCGACGCGCCGAAGATGCTGTCGATCGGCCTGCACTGTCGCCTGATCGGCCGCCCTGCCCGGCTCGCGGCGCTGCAACGGTTCATCGAATATGTCAAAGGCCACGACCGGGTCTGGTACGCGCGCCGGGTCGACATCGCACGCCACTGGTATGCCCAGCATCCCTGCCCGGGCGAGGCGCGGTCATGAGCTTACTCCGCCCGTTTGCCCTCGGCCGCGACGCGTTTGTCCGCACTTTCGCCGACATCTACGAGCATTCGCCGTGGGTCGCAGAGCGAGCGTATGACCAAAGCACGCCCTCCGAACTGGATGGGATCGAGCAGCTGCATGCGCGCATGAGCGAGGTCTTGCTGAGCGCTACGCGCGATGAGCAACTGACACTGATCAAGGCGCACCCGGACCTGGCAGGCAAGGCCGCCGTGCAGGGAGAACTGACGGCCGCCAGCACCGATGAACAGGCAGGAGCCGGTATTCATCACTGTACGCCTGAAGAGTTTGCCCGATTCAACCGCTTGAATCAGGCCTACAAAGCGCGCTTCGGCTTCCCGTTCATCATGGCGGTCCGCGGCAGCGACCGGCACAGGATTCTCGCAGCGTTCGAGCAGCGCATCGAGCATTCACCGCAGGACGAGTTCGCCTGCGCATTGGCTGAAATCAACAAGATCGCATTGTTCCGTTTGCAGGCGCTGCAAGCGGACGCTCTCATCCCCCGTGTAGAAGGCAGACCTGCAGAATGAAAGTTTACGCCGCACCCTTCGAAAAATTCGTCAACCTGGCCGATGCACGTCTCGGCACGCGGATCCTGTCCGTGACCGATGACTGGTTCGGCGACGCCAATCGTCTGTTCCAGCCGACGCCCGCCGTCTGGAAGGAAGACGTGTTCGACGACAACGGTAAATGGATGGACGGCTGGGAAACCCGCCGTAAGCGTTTCGAAGGTTTCGACAGCGCGGTGATCCGCCTTGGCGTCGCCGGTACGATCAAGGGCCTGGACATCGACACCTCTTTCTTCACCGGCAACTATCCACCCTCCGCGTCTATAGAGGCCTGTTTTCTGACGGCGGGCGATCCGGACGAGCACACTGAGTGGCGTGAAATTCTGCCGTCGGTGGCGCTGCAAGGTAACAGCCATCATTACCACGCCATCGATGGGGACCAGCCTTGGAGCCATCTGCGTTTCAATATCTATCCCGACGGTGGCGTCGCACGCTTGCGGGTCCACGGCGTGCCCCATCGTGACTGGTCGCAGGTTGACGCGTTCGAGCAGATCGACCTGGTGGCCGCGCTCAACGGCGGCCGGGCGATTGCGTGTTCCGATGAGCATTACGGCAGCATGGGCAACATTCTCAACCCCGGTCGCGGCGTGAACATGGGCGATGGCTGGGAAACCGCACGCCGTCGCACACCGGGCAACGATTGGGTGATCGTCGCGCTGGGGCATCCGGGCGAGGTCGAGAAAATCATCGTCGACACGCTGCACTTCAAGGGCAACTACCCCGACAGCTGCTCGATTCAAGGCGCTTGCGTCAAAGGTGGCACCGATAGCCAGATCGAAACCCAGAGCCTGTTCTGGCGCGAACTGCTGCCCAGCCAGAAGCTGAGCATGCACGCCGAGCATGAGTTCATCGAACAGCTCAACGCCATCGGCCCGATCACCCATATCAAGCTGAACGTCTTTCCTGATGGCGGCGTGAGCCGGTTGCGGGTGTTGGGTAAGGTAGCGCGCTGACCCATTCGCGGCTGAAGCCGCTCCTATGAAACTGGCCCCAGGCCTGTAGGAGTGGCTTTAGCCGCGAAAGCGTATTTCAAGGCGCCGGAGATGTTCGGCTGTACCAGCCCCTTTGCGGCTGAAGCCGCTCCCACGGTCCCGGGTCTGCCCCGACCATATGTTTTGACAGAGAGAGCCTATGCGCACACTGAACATCGAACCGCTGACCAAAGAAGCCTTCGCCCCTTTCGGCGATGTGATCGAGACCGAAGGCAGCGCGCATTTTCTGATCAACAACGGCTCGACCCAGCGCTTTCACCGGCTGGCGGAAGTCGAAACCGGGCTGCCCGACGACAAGGCAATCATCAGCATCTTCCGCGCTCAAAAGCTGGCAATGCCGTTGACCATCACCCTGCTCGAACGCCATCCGCTGGGCAGTCAGGCTTTCATTCCCTTGTTGGGTCATCCGTTTCTGATCGTTGTTGCGCCGCTGGGTGATACGCCCGACCCTGAGCTGATCCGCGCGTTCGTGTCCAACGGCAAACAAGGCATCAACTATCGCCGCGGCATCTGGCATCACCCGGTACTGGCGCTGCAGGCGCAGGACGATTTTCTGGTCGTG
>JARDZH010000639.1 GCA_029240955.1 Pseudomonas sp.
CAGAAGAGGTTTGCTGTTCATGTCGGAATCCCTTCTGACCATAATCATTCAGTGACGATGGTTGTCCGGTGTGCCGGCATTAACAACTGATGGAAGTGCTAGTTAAGACCTGATTCAGTCACATTCGCCAGTGTTCAGCGCCTGTAAGTTTCATCACGGACGGCGAACTGCGTTGTCTGCGTCGCGAGCTGCGCTCCCTCCCACAGGGCAGTGATGGCCGCATAACGTTTTAGCGTCTGAACTGACGATTCGCGAGCAAGGCGGAATGCCGCCTTGCTCGCTGCTACAAGGATCAGGCCGTTGTTTTGCCGTAGGAAATGACCACCGGCTTTGGCTTTCTGAACACCAGCACGTTCCCCGCCATCACCAGCACCAGCCCTGACAATGCCGGCGCTGTCCATTGGTAGCCCTCGACCCAGGCCGAGATGTTCAGCGCCACGACCGGGAACAGCACGGTGCAGTACGCTGCGCGTTCCGGTCCCATGCGGCCGACCAGGGTCAGGTAAGCGGTAAAGCCGATGACCGAGCCCGGCACCACCAGATACAGCAGTGAACCGACGTAACGCGATGTCCACTCGAAGTCGAATGGCGTGCCGCTTACCACGCAATATCCTGCCAGGATCACAGCGCCGTACATCATGCCCCAGGCGTTGGTGGTCAGTGGGCGCAGCCCGGCTTTCTGCTGAAGGCTGGACAACATGTTCCCGGCCGAAAAACACAGGGTGCCCAGCAGCGCCAGCCCCAGGCCCAGCATGGTCTCGTAACTGGCCTCATGTCCGTACAGCTCAGGCCAGAACATGCAGCCCAGACCGAGCAATCCGATTGCGCCGCCTGCCAGCACGTTGCTCGCTACACGCTGACCGAAGAACACCCGCGCGTTCAGCGCGTTCCACAAGGTTGCAGTGGAGAACACCACGGCGATCAGGCCGGTTGGAACCCAGCGACTCGCGTTCAGAAAGCAGATGAAGTTGAGGCAGAACAGGCACAAGCCCTGCGCCATGCAGATCAACTGTCCACGACGATTGACCGTCTGCAATCGCCTGCTCACCAGCAACACGCCGAACAGCACCAGCGCGGCGAGGGCAAAGCGATAGAAGATCGACACCGGGATTGCGACTTCACCCAGTTGCAGTTTCAGCGCAATCCAGGTCGTTCCCCAGATCAGTACGGTCAGCAGATAAAGCGAGATATTCATGAAACGACTCCTGTGCGAGCCCACAGTCTGCGGCGCTGAATGCTCAGGTCGTTTGCATAAACTTGCGCATTTGTTGGCGCGCCGGCTGGCAAGACGCCGTACGACAGGTAGGATGCAGGTTCAGGAGAAATGTCATGTCGTCGATCGAATCCATTCAGGTTTTCCAGGCCTTGAACAGCGCCCCGCACGCCCGCCTCGAACAGAGCGCGGCGCTGGGCGACGGATTGGTGGCCGCGCTCTGGAATAATCGGCATGACGCCCAGGAATACCACGCTCCGACTCATCACACCCTCTCCTGCTACATCGCTGACGGTACCGGCACTTTCCGCCGCGACCGGCCGGCGCAGAAAGGCGCGCCCGGCAAGCTGTGCATTCTGCCCGAGGGGCATGAATCGGCCTGGGTCATCAACGGCGAGATCCGCCTGGCGCACTTGTACTTCACCCAGGAACAGTTCGCCCTAGGCTGCGTCACGCTGCTCGACCGCGAGCCCCGGGAAATGCAGTTGCGTGAGAACACGTTTCTGGAAGACCCGCAGCAAGCCGAGCGCTTCCGGCACTTGATCAGCATGAACTGGACCGAGCCGGGCGAGCGTCTACTGACCAGCAGCCTGGCCCATGAAATGCTCAGCCACGCGCTGCTCAGCCAGGTGGGCAAACGTGAAGGGCTGCGACTCAGAGGCGGACTCGCTGCTCACCTGCGGCGCCATCTGGTGGAGTTTATCGAGACGCATCTGGCCGATCCGCTGACGTTGGGTCAGCTCGCCGCGATGTGCGCCCTGTCCGAATACCACTTCGCGCGGATGTTCAAAGAGAGCTTCGGCATGCCGCCGCACCAGTACCTGCTGGCGCGGCGTATGGAGCACGCCCGCAGGCTGCTGCGCGCAAGCGAACAACCTCTGGGCGACGTCGCAGCCGCGTGTGGGTTTGCCAGCGCCAGCCATTTCAGCAACCGCTTCCGTCAGGTCATGGGCGCGACACCGGGCGCTTATCGTCTGGCACTGGCTCCGGCTCAGGCGATCAGCTGATTCCAGGCGGCGACCGGGCTGAGCACGATTGCGACCAACGCGAGCGTCAAGACCCAGCGCGGCCGAAACGGCATCAGAAACACCCACAGCAATGCACTGGCCATCAGCACCGCAAACCAGTTCACCAGCCCGAAACCCCAGCCATCTGCAGCCACCGCTGCCCAGCAGGACAGCGCCAGCGACAGCCAGCCGACCAGTTTGAGCAGCCGC
The DNA here is from genome assembly GCA_029240955.1 of Pseudomonas sp. Next base: position 2,431 of record JARDZH010000639.1, read on the forward strand.
GCGCGGGCGCAAGTGAGCGCCTCGCTCAGCAAGTCGCTGTAATGGCGAGTCATGGACAGGCATAAGGCGCTGAAGCCCACGTAAGACAGCACGGCC
>JARDZH010000640.1 GCA_029240955.1 Pseudomonas sp.
TTTTCGGCCGCGTATAACATGCTGGAATTCGACGGCGACGGCTTTGACAGTCACCTTGACGATACCTTTGTGCCAACCAGCGATAGCGAGCAGCCCGCCGCGCTGATCTGGGAACAGCGCGTCCGTTCGGCCATCGAAGCTTTGCTGCCTGAAGGCGAACCATCGGCACAGAGCATTGCTGAATCGTTAGGCCTGAGTCCTCGCGGCCTGCAAAGGCATCTGGCCGATGAAGGCTGTCGCTATGACTTGTTGCTCAACCAGTGCCGCCAGAATCTGGCGCTGTTACACATGAGCGACCCGCAGTGCTCGCTCACCGAGATCGCGTACTTGCTAGGGTTTGGCGACGTCGACAGTCTGAGCCGCGCCTTCAAACGCTGGACCGGACTGACGCCCGCGCAATATCGCAACGCACTTGCGCGCTGAGCCTATCGGCTTGGAACCAGGGAGGATCTGGAATGGTTCGCCGCCCTGCGCAGCTTGTCCACGTCGAACACTTCGAGGCATTCATCTGCAAGCCGTATGATCTTGCGCCCGTGCAAGTCCTGGAGTACGTCCAGCACAGATGGCGACGGCGATGCATCCGGCTCGATCTCATCAAGCCCGATCAGCCGCCGAGCATGACTGAGCACGCCGTACCCCTCGCACAGCAGCAACAGCCGCCATGCCACCCGAGCCTTGAGCGGCAGCAGTTCTAGCCGCTCGGGACGCAACAAGGGCAGGCCGAGCTTGCGGCTGAGCAGTTCCGCGAAAGAGCGCCAGTATTCGGGATGCCGACTCAGCATCTCCAGCAACGCAGCCTGCGGAACGTGGAGGAAAATCGTCTGGTCTAGTGAAACAGCATCCAGTCGGCGCGGCAGTGCGTCGAACAACGATACTTCACCGAACCAGAACGGTGTGTGCACCTCTCCGACCTTGGGCGACAGACGCTGTTCATGCGCCGCGCCCATGCGCACCGAGCCTTCCAGGAGTACGTAAAGCCCGCACGGCGCATCGCCTTTGGCGAACAACAGCTTGCCGGGGGTCTTGCGGCGCTGGCGGCTCGCGGCCAGCAAGCTATCCTGCAATCCGGCGGGGAGATGGGAAAACCAGTGGTCTGTCAGCAGACGAGACCGCCACAATGCTCCGTTCATGTACGAGTCCCTTTTTAAAAGCTTTCCTTGATGCAGCATCGACCAACGCAGGAATAATAATGAAAAACCTCGTCGAGCATCTCAGTCAGTACGCCTCTTATCACCGGGATTCGCGCAATATCGTGACCCACTTCATAGGTATTCCCATGATCGTGCTCGCCGTGGCAGTGCTGCTGTCGCGACCCGGCTGGGAGCTTGGCGGTCTCTGGTGTTCCCCTGCCCTGCTGGTGGCCCTGGCGTCGGCGGCTTTCTACTTTCGGCTCGACCTGATGCTTGGCACGGTGATGACGGTGCTGCTGGCGCTGTGTATCTGGGCGGGAGCGGTGCTGGCACAGCAGACGACGCTGACCTGGTTAAGCGCAGGGGTCGGGTTGTTCGTGGTCGGCTGGGTGATCCAGTTCGTCGGCCACTATTTCGAGGGTCGCAAGCCGGCCTTCGTCGATGATCTGTCCGGGCTGATCATCGGGCCGTTATTCGTGGTAGCGGAACTGGCGTTTCTGCTGGGCATGCTCAAGCCGCTGCAACAGGCCATCGAAAGCAGGGTCGGCCCGGTTGGGCGCAATGTGCGAAAAGCGGCGGCCTGAACGCCGCCGGTTCGGTAATCAGTGACCTTTGACCGAGCCGGGGTTGATCATCCGCGACAAACCAAGGTTTTTCAGGGCCAGTTGCAGCGAACTGCTGATGACCTGCGGATTGTCGTTGTTCATCAACTGCGCCAGCAATTCCTTGGCTTTGCTGAGGTGGATCTGGCGCAGCATCCACTTCACCTTCGGCAAGTTGGTGGCGTTCATCGACAAGCTGTCGAAGCCCATCGCCATCAGCAACACAGCGGCAGCAGGATCGCCCGCCATCTCCCCACAGATACTGATCGGTTTGCCCTCGGCGTGGGCGTCGCGAACGACGCTTTGCAGGGCTTGCAGCACCGCCGGGTGCAGGTAGTCGTAGAGGTCGGCGACGCGCGGGTTGTTGCGATCGACGGCCAGCAGGTATTGGGTCAGGTCGTTGGAGCCGACTGACAGGAAGTCCACCTGACGTGCCAGGTCGCGGGTCTGATAGACCGCAGCGGGGATTTCAATCATCACCCCGACCGGCGGCATCGGCACATCCGTCCCTTCGTCCCGCACTTCACCCCAAGCGCGGTGGATAAGGTGCAGCGCCTCTTCCACTTCATGAGTGCTGGAAATCATCGGCAACAGAATGCGCAGGTTGTTCAGGCCCTCGCTGGCCTTGAGCATGGCGCGGGTCTGGACCAGAAAGATCTCAGGGTGATCGAGGGTCACGCGGATCCCGCGCCAGCCCAGGAACGGGTTTTCTTCTTTGATGGGGAAATACGACAGCGCCTTGTCGCCACCGATATCCAGGCTGCGCATGGTGACCGGCAGCGGATGGAACGCG
>JARDZH010000641.1 GCA_029240955.1 Pseudomonas sp.
GCCTTGCCGGTCAGGCGCTTGAGCCCGCTCTTGGCGGGTGGGGGGGTAACACCCTGCTGGCGCAGCCAGTCCTTCCAGCGAATGCGTTCGTCGCGTACCACCCAACCGTCCTGTACCGCAAAGCTCTCGGCCAGATAAAGGCCGCGCGTGCTGGCTGGCGTCAGTCTGTCGCGCTTGAGGGTGTAGAGCTCAGGCAGCGGCACACCGTTTTCCAGTGGCATCAGGTACAGATCAGGCTTGCTGCGGTTTAGGCGGGCGACCAGTTGCTCGTTCTCCAGCACTTCGTCCACGTGAAACAGGCTGACGGGCCGGGCGTCCTTGGGGATTTCCAGGCGCATGTCATAGATCAGCTGCAGCGATGCAGTCGGCAGATGCACATAAGCTCGCGGGCGTTCGATCAGGTTCAGGTTGCCACACTTGATTGGTCGCGCCGCGCCGGACAGAGGCGTCAGGTGGAAGGGCAGCGCTTCGCGATAGTGCAAGGCTGCGGCGTAAGGCGCCGGCAGCCAGGTGTCCTTGAAACGACCGCTGAGCCAGCCCTGCGGCGTTTCGATCAGGCATTCTTCGGCCACTTCCTGAATCGCCGTGTGCAACGGCAGGGTCAGCTCGTGAGCGGGAACGTAGCCGGAGATCAGCTTGAGCACGACATCGCCACGGTCCTGACGCCGCTGGCGGACCAGTACCCAGTAATCGCGGTTCTGCCAACTGATGGTCAGCCGGATCGACACGCCGAGGTTGGCGAGTTCGGTGGCGAACTTCTCCGGGTCCGGCACTTCGATCCGCCGCCGACGCTGCAACGTCTGCGCGAAGTTCATCGGCATGCCCACGCTCTGGTAGCTCAGGCCTTCGGGAGTGGCTTCGACGAACAGCGGCAGGGTCTTGAAGTTGCTCGGGTTCTTGCGGATCAAAGTTCGCGGCATATCGGCTCCTTCTTGCGTTGGGGTCGGCCGCCTACATCAGGCTTGACGGCGAATCACGGCGGCAGCGCTGGCAACGTTGTGGGCCAGATGCAACGGATTGATGGTCCCGACAATAGCACTGGCCACTCCGGGGTGTTCGAACAGCAGTTGAAAACTGGCCTGCACCGGGTCGATGCCGGGACTCAGGCAGACATGACCGCTGGCCAGCGCTTTCTTGACCAGAATGCCTTTGGCATGGGCCGCAGCGTAGTCGATGACCGGTTTTTCGCCCTGCTCGTTGAGATTGTAGGTAACCATCGCGCAATCGCCGTCGCGCAGGGCCAGCAGCCCGCCCTCGACGGTCTTGCCGGAAAAGCCGAAACCGCGGATCTTGCCTTCACGCTTGAGCTCGGCAAGGGTGGGATATACCGCCGTTTCGTTGAGAATCGCCAGATCGTTGCCGTCGGAATGCACCAGCACCAGGTCCAGAAAATCGGTTTCAAGACGCTTCAGGCTGCGCTCCACGGACAGCCGAGTGTGCTCGGCGCTGAAGTCGTGCCGGGACTGACCGTTCTCGAACTCCTCACCGACCTTGCTGACGATGACCCAGTCCTGACGCTGGCCGCGCAACAGCGGCCCAAGCCGTTCTTCGCTGGTGCCGTAGGCCGGCGCGGTGTCGATCAGGTTGATGCCCATGTCGCGCGCCATGTTCAACAGCATGCGTGCCTGCTCGTCGTCCGGGATCGTGAAGCCGTTGGGGTATTTCACCCCTTGATCGCGGCCCAGCTTCACGGTGCCCAGGCCCAGCGGCGAGATACTCAGCCCGGTGCTGCCCAGCGGTCGGTGCAGTTCGTGGAGGGTCTTAAGGCTCATGGCAGCAGTTGGTCCCATACAGGCATCGCCAGTGGCGGACGCGGCAGGTCCGGCAGGGCAGGTTGCGGGGTCGGGTGAATGCCGTCGCGCGACAATGCAGACAGTACGCGGTCTGCGAAGTCCGGCGCCAGCGCCAGCTTGGTCGGCCAGCCCACCATCAGACGGTGCTGAACATCCAGAAACGCATTATCCGGACGTACCAGCCCCGACTGCGCCGGCTCGGCTCGATCCACACGCAACGTGGCCCACTGCGCCTGGCTCAGGTCGACCCAAGGCAGCAGCGATTCGAGCTCTTTGCGAGCGGCGGCGATCTGCGCTTGCGGTTCGCGGGCCACGCCATCAGCTTCAGCCAGATCCCCGCCCAGATACCAGACGCATTGCCCGTCCGCAGCCGGATGGGTCGTCACCGTGATGCGCGGCTTCGGCCCGCCACCCAGGCAATGGGCGAACAGAGGCTTGAGCGTCGGTCCCTTGACCAGAACCATGTGCAGCGGTCGGCGTTGCATCTGTGGCTGCGAGACGCCCAGCGCCTGCAGCAGCTCGGCCGTTCCGCCGCCTGCACTGAGCACGATGCGCTGGGCGTGAATGTCCCGGCCATCCACTCGCAGGCCAACCAGTTCACCGGCTTCGTACAGTGGCTCGACCTGCTGGCCGGCCAAAAGACTATCGCCAGCGAGGTCGGCCAGACGGGCGATCAGGCTGGGCACGTCGACCACCAGTTCAGCCAGCCGATACACCTTGCCTTTGAAACG
>JARDZH010000642.1 GCA_029240955.1 Pseudomonas sp.
TGCCAGTCAGGAGACCTGCCGACCTGCTGCAAACACTAACCGGCGGGGTGTCCGGGAAGGACATCCGCGCGCGTTCCTTGCGCCCTCTTCGCCCTGCTTGTCCAGGCAGCGGCCCGGGATGTGTTTCCTGCATGTACCTTGCGCCTTGCACACGTACGAAAGGAGATCGCATTACATGTCACTGCCACGTCTTGCCGCACTGATCGCCACGCTGGGTGTTTCGAGCCTGAGTGTCGCCGCGCCGACGCAGTACCCGCTGACGCTGGAAAACTGCGGCATGCCGCTGACGTTCGCTCAAGCGCCTGCGCGCGCAGTGACCATCGGCCAGTCCGGGACTGAAATGCTTTACGAACTGGGCCTCGGCGACCGCCTGGTCGGCACGTCGCTGTGGTTCAACGACGTGCTGCCGCGCTTCAAGGCGCAGAACGACAAGGTCGAGCGTCTGGCCGACAACGATCCCAGTTTCGAGTCTGTGATCGGCAAGCGCCCCGGGCTGGTCGCCGTGCAGCTGGAGTGGATGGTCGGGCCGCAGGGCGTGGTCGGCACCCGTGAGCAGTTCCATGAGCTGAAGATCCCGACCTACATCATGCCGTCCGACTGCGAAGGCAAGGACAATCTGGTCGGTGCCGACGGCACCCGTCTGGAGCCGTTCCGCATCGAGTCGATCTACAAGAGCATCGGACAGCTGGCGCAGATCTTCGACGTGCAGGACCGGGGTCAGCAACTGGTCGCGCAGTTGCAGGGACGCTTGAAGACGGCGCTGGCCAACGTCAAACGCAACCATGACAAGGACGTGTCGGCCGTGTTCTGGTTCTCCAGCGCCGATCTGGACATCGATCCGTACGTCGCCGGGCGCAAAGGCATTCCCGATTTCATGCTCAACAGCCTGGGCATGCGCAATATCGTCGAGTCTGACGAGGAATGGCCGACCGTAGGCTGGGAAACCATCGCCAAGGCCAACCCGAATATTCTGGTCATCGCACGCATGGACCGTCGCCGCTTCCCCGCCGATGACTATCGCAAGAAGCTGGAATTTCTCAAATCCGACCCGGTGACCCGCAATATGGATGCGGTGAAGAATGACCGCATCGTGATCATCGACGCTGACGGCATGCAGGCCAGTCTTCGCTTGTTCACGGGTATCGAAGAACTCGCTGCGGCGGCTGACCGGTTCAATAGCACCCCATGAGAATTTCCGCGGCGCTCGGTCACTCGCTGTGGGTCATGGCGCTGCTGTTGGCAGCGGTACTCGCAGGCACGGCCATCGGCGAGACGAGCATCAGCGCGCAGGTGATTCTCCAGACACTGGCCAACAAACTGTGGGGCGCAGGCTACGTGCTTGACCCGATCGACGAAGGCATCATCTGGAATTACCGCCTGACCCGCGCCATCGTCGCCGCTGCCTGTGGCGCCGGATTGGCGATTTCCGGCGTGGTGCTGCAATCGCTGCTGCGCAATCCGCTGGCCGATCCCTATCTGCTGGGTATTTCCGCCGGCGCTTCGACCGGCGCTGTGCTGGTCGCGGTACTCGGGCTCGGCGCCGGCGCGATTTCCCTTTCGGCAGGTGCGTTCGCCGGCGCAGTCGCGGCCTTTACCTTGGTCGCCCTGCTCGCCCGCTCGTCACGCGGCACCACTAACGCCGGCCATATCATCCTGGCAGGGATCGCAGGTTCACAGTTGTTCAATGCGCTGACCTCATTTCTGATCACCAAGTCCGCGAGTTCCGAGCAGGCACGCGGCATCATGTTCTGGTTGCTGGGCAACCTGAGCGGCGTTCGCTGGCACTCGGTGTGGCTGGCCGTGCCGGTGGTGTTGCTCGGGCTGCTGGTGTGTCTGTGGTATCGCCGCGCGCTGGATGCATTCATTTTCGGCAGCGATTCGGCCGCCTCGCTGGGCATTCCGGTGCGCCGCGTCCAGATCGTGCTGATTGCCTGCGCCGCGCTGGTGACGGCGGTCATGGTGTCGATCGTCGGCTCCATCGGTTTCGTCGGCCTGGTGATTCCCCATGCGGTGCGCATGCTGGTGGGCGTGCGGCATACCCGGCTGGTGCCGGTCAGCGCCCTGTGCGGTGCTTTGTTCCTGATCGCCGCCGACGTCATCTCGCGCACGCTGATCAAAGGGCAGACACTGCCCATCGGCGTCATTACGGCGCTGGTCGGTGCGCCGGTCTTCGCACTGATTCTTGTCCGCGGGAAAACCACGCGATGAACGCTTTCATGCCGCAGGTCGACGAGCCTGAAATCAAGACTGCTACGCCTCCCGGCCCGGCGCTGAGCTGCGCGAACCTGTCTTTCAGCGTCAAAGGCCATCCGCTGCTGCGGGACGTCAGCCTGAGTATTGCGCCCGGCGAAACCCTGGGCATCGTCGGGCCTAACGGCTCGGGCAAGTCGACGCTGTTGCGGCTGCTGTCCGGCATCCTGACGCCGACACAAGGCAGCGTACAGTTGAACGGCCACGACCTGTCCAGCCTCAAGCGCCGCGATATTGCCCGCTTGCTGGCCGTCGTCGAACAGCAGGCTGAGA
>JARDZH010000643.1 GCA_029240955.1 Pseudomonas sp.
GCCATGCCATAGGTAAGACGACTGGCCATGATCATCGTGAGCAACGCACCGTTGGCCACTGCGATCAGCGCGATGAACGCGAAGAGCCGAGGCGGGATGCCGAGGCCTGATGCCCGCACCACTTCGAGCAACGGGGCACTGGAGGCGACCAGTTCGTCGACCGGCAACACTGCGGCTGCTGCGATGCCCACCGCCATGTAGATGACACCGGCAATCAGCAGCGCGCCGAACAATGCGCGGGGGTACACCTTGCGTACATCGCGGATTTCCTCAGCCAGATTGGCAGAGGTTTCGAAGCCCACAAAAGAGTAGAAAGCGATCAGTGCGGCGCCCAGCACCGCCAGCATTGGGCTGACCCCTGGCTTGAACTCCAGCGCGCGGCCGAGGTTCGCCTCGCCGGTGCCGAAGAACCACAGCGCCGCTACCACTACCAGAATCAAGCCGGTCAGCTCGACGCAGGTCATCACCAGGTTGGCGCCCAGCGACTCTTTGATACCGCGCGCATTGAGCACACCGATCACCACCAGAAACGCCAGGGCGGCGATGTGTGGCGAGACGTCTACGAACGTCGCCAGATAATCACCTGCAAATGCCAGCGACAGGCCGGCAGCGCTGGTGACGCCTGCTGCCAGCATGCAGAAACCGACCAGAAATGAGATCAATGGGGATTTGAACGCCTTGCCGGCAAACACTGCTGCGGCGCCTGCGTGGGGATATTTGGTGACCAGTTCCGCGTAAGAGCCTGCAGTGAGCATGGCAAAGAACAGTGCAATGAGCAGAGGCACCCAGATCGCGCCACCCACTTCGCCAGCGATGGTGCCCGCCAGTGCATAAACCCCAGCCCCCAGCACGTCGCCCAGAATGAACAAAAACAACATCGGCCCGGTGACGGCGCGACGCAGGGTATTCCTTGGCTTTTCAGCTGAGACATTCATGGCACTGTTTCCCTGTTCAAGACCCTGGCCCCGCCCGACGCCGCACGTGCGACTGGTTCTGGACAAGGGTTAATGACAATGGGAATAAAACCGCTGCGGAAAGTTCACAGCACTCGCATGCGGGTCCTGGAGAAGGTTCAGAACACTACGTCGACCGGTCGGCCTGACTGCCAAGCCAGGTCGACCGACTCAGAGACAACCTGAGCCGGAACGACCTGGGCACACCGGCGAACGCCGGGAGATGGCGCATGATCCATGCGCGCGTTACCGGCCGGATTCAGCCACGCTTGCCGTGGCTGCTTTGTCCGCCTTTCTTGCCGGCTTCCGATGCTTTCTCCCTGTCGTTCGCAAAATTACCTCCTGATGCCTGACCACCCTTCTTGCCCGCCTCGGAGGCTTTTTTCCGGTCGTTGGCGAAGTTTCCAGGATTGGAGTTTCCGGTGCTAGCCATGATTCTCTTCCTCTAGTGGTTTACCCGCGTTACTCACGAATGTGAGTAACGCATATGACCCACTCGACCTCGGAAGTTTACGTATCCGCCTCCGACATCAGGACGAACGGAAGTACGCCGACAAACGGCCCGCAACTGGGATTCATCACTGCATGAATCACCCGTAACGGGTCAGATCGACGGCTTGTTTTATGATTCGTCCGTCACTGCGTCCGACGCCGGTTGGTCGGCGCCACTTTGCAAGTCATCCGTACCGGCGTCACCGGTGTCGGCGCCGCCAGTGCCTTCTTCAGCTTCGAGCAGTGATCGCGCTCGATGCCAGTATGTTTCCGAAGGCCCGTCCTCAGGACGCCCCGCCTGTTCCCACAGGTCGTAAGCTTTCTCGCGAATTTTCGTTTCGTCGGTCATTGCGGCTCTCCTGTTCACGCTGGATGTTGTTGATGGGGAGCAAGAGTGTCAGCGTGCCGGTTGCGTCTCATGCTCCATGCGTTCGCGGATCCCGCCCGACACACCCTGGCCGTGCTCCATCGGCTGATGAAGGTTGCCCGAGGACTTCGGCGCTGGGGGATTCACGTCCACTTCAGCCGTGTCGATGGCGTGCGCGGTGAGCCGGGCCGTGATATCCGGAACCAGACGATGCGACCAGTACGCCAGTTTGGCCTTGTAGCCCACCTTGATTTCGTCCTCCGGCTCCAGCGTAGCGCGCACGATCGTATTCACCACTTTTTCCGGACCGTCCATCGTGGGCAACTGCGCGACATGCCCGGTGTAGTTGCCCGCGTGATCCCAGAGCGGTGTATCAACCGCCCAGGGCAGTACGGTCACCACATGAATGGCGTCCTGTTTCGCCAGACGCAGCTCTTCGTTGAGCACACGCCCCAGGCTGATAACGCCGGCTTTGGTCGCAGAATAAGTCGCGTGATAGACATGCGGGACTTCGCCGTCCACCGACGCTACGTTGATGAGAACACCGCTGCCCTGAGCCTGGAACTGCTTCATGGCCAGGTAGCTGTTGGTCACCACGCCCTTGAGATTGACGTCGAGCATTCGCTGATGGTCTTCGAGGGGGATGTCTTCGAAGCGACCGATTGCGATCACGCCTGCGCTGTTGATCCAGCCATC
>JARDZH010000018.1 GCA_029240955.1 Pseudomonas sp.
GAACCGCTAAAACCCGTTAACTCGTTGAATCAAAAGGCTTTTTCGTTTCCGTCTGCGCCGGAAGTGGGGCGAATTATAGAGACATTAAATCGCCCGTCAACCCCTAATTTGAAATTCATTCAATATTAAGCGTTACACGCCCGAAAGCCTTCTTTCCTGCCTGGCAAACATGGGTAGCACCCAGCTTGAATATAAAGCTGCGGTCTACTACTTCACCATCTATACGCACGCCACCGGACGCCAGGAGGTCACGAGCCACCGCAGCGTTCTTGACCAGACCTGCCTTATTAAGGACGGCCGAGATCGGCATATCTTCAGTAGCCGTTACGGTCAGCTCCGGAAGATCATCTGGCAGCTCGCCTTCTTTCATCCGGTTGCCAGCGGAACGGTGTGCGTTGGCAGCAGCCTCTTCACCATGAAAACGCGCGACCAGCTCTTCGGCCAGCTTGATCTTGATGTCGCGAGGGTTCGCGCCCGCTTCGCACTCAGCTTTCAAACCATTGATCTCATCCATGGACCGGAAGCTCAACAGCTCGAAGTAACGCCACATCAGCGAATCAGGGATCGACACCAGCTTGCTGTACATGATGCCGGGCGCTTCCTGGATACCTACATAGTTACCCAGCGACTTGGACATCTTCTTGACGCCGTCCAGCCCTTCCAGCAACGGCATGGTCAGAATGCACTGCGGCTCCTGCCCATACGCACGCTGCAGTTCGCGCCCCATCAGCAGGTTGAATTTCTGATCGGTGCCGCCAAGCTCTACGTCCGCCTTGAGCGCAACAGAGTCGTAACCCTGCACCAGCGGGTACAGGAATTCGTGGATGGCGATCGACTGATTGCTCTTATAACGCTTGTCGAAGTCATCGCGCTCAAGCATCCGCGCCACGGTGTACTGAGACGACAGACGAATGAAGTCAGCCGGGCTGAGCTTGTCCATCCACGTGGAGTTGAACGCGACTTCGGTTTTCTCGGGATCGAGAATCTTGAAGACCTGAGACTTGTAGGTCTCGGCGTAGTCGAGTACCTGCTCGCGCGTCAGTGGCGGACGAGTTGCGCTCTTGCCGCTCGGATCACCGATCATGCCGGTGAAGTCACCGATCAGGAATATGACCTGGTGGCCCAGATCCTGAAACTGACGAAGCTTATTAATAAGGACGGTGTGCCCCAGATGCAGATCCGGCGCCGTAGGGTCGAACCCTGCCTTGATACGCAGCGGTTGGCCACGTTTGATTTTTTCGACCAGTTCGGCCTCGACCAGCAGTTCATCTGCGCCGCGCTTGATCAGCGCCAGCTGCTCCTCAACCGACTTCATACAAGCCCCCATATCAAAGGGCACCAACCATACAAGATCAGCGCCCGTTTACAAGTCTTTGCCCAGCCTCCGCCCACGAATCAGACGCTGACACTTGAGAGGGTTGCTTCGAGCAGGTTTTGGTTATATTTTATACAGTTATTTCATCTTCATCATGTCATTCATCTTTTCCATTTCACCTTTTTCAAAGTCAAATTACCTATGATAGACACACCGCCTAAAGCGCCCCCGCTTTATCCGAAGACCCATCTGCTCGCAGCAAGCGGCATCGCCGCACTGCTCAGCCTGGCTCTCCTGGTTTTTCCATCCAGCGAAGTAGAAGCAAAACGAACGAACCTGGCGCTCGATCTGGAAATGCCTGCAGATCAGAACGTACAACCTCAAGACGCTCCGCAAGCTGCTCAAGCCACACCTGAAGCCGTCGATTCTCCGTTTGCCCAAATCGATGAAAGCCAGGATCAAGCGCAAGAGACGGCACAAGCCGCGGTACCACCCGCCAAAGCCCCCAATCCCAATCACCGGGAAATCGTAGTAGCAAAAGGCGATACCCTCTCGACTTTGTTTGAAAAAGTTGGCTTGCCAGCAGCCACTGTCCACGAAGTCATGGCCAGCGACAAACAGGCTCGTCAGTTCAGCAAGCTGCAGAACGGCCAGGTCTTGCAGTTCGAATTGGCGTCTGACGGTCAGCTCAAGCAAATCCACACCAAGCTCAGCGATCTGGAAACGATCAGCCTGACCCGCACGGCCACCGGCTTTGGTTTCAGCCGCGAGGTCAGCAAACCCAATGTTCGCAACGCCTATGCACACGGCGTCATCAACAGTTCGCTCTCGTCCTCCGCACAGCGTGCTGGCCTGTCCCATAGCCTGACCATGGACATGGCGAACATTTTTGGCTACGACGTGGACTTCGCCCAGGACATCCGCAAGGGTGACGAATTCGACGTGGTGTATGAACAGCGAGTCGTGAACGGCAAAGTGGTGGGCAACGGCAACATCCTTTCCGCGCGCTTCACCAACCGTGGCAAGACCTACACTGCAGTCCGCTATACCAACAAGCAAGGCAACACCAATTACTACACGGCTGAAGGCAATAGCATGCGCAAAGCCTTCATCCGGACTCCTGTGGATTTCGCGCGTATCAGCTCGATGTTCTCCATGGGCCGCAAACACCCGATCCTGAACAAGATCCGCGCGCACAAGGGCGTGGACTATGCTGCGCCGCGTGGTACCCCGATCAAGGCAACCGGTGACGGCAAAGTCCTGCTCGCCGGACGTCGTGGCGGATATGGCAACACCGTCATCATTCAGCACGGTGACACTTACCGTACGCTTTACGGTCACATGCAGGGTTTCGCCAAGGGTGTTAAAACCGGCGGCAGCGTCAAGCAGGGTCAAGTCATCGGCTATATTGGAACCACCGGCCTGTCGACCGGCCCGCATCTGCACTACGAATTCCAGGTCAACGGCGTGCACGTCGACCCGCTTGGGCAGAAGCTTCCGATGGCGGACCCGATCGCCAAATCCGAAAAACAGCGGTTCATGCAGCAGAGCCAACCGTTGATGGCGCGCATGGATCAGGAAAAGGCCACCACTCTGGCCTCCAATAAAAGGTAATCCATGGCCTTCTTCTATATAGGTGTGATGTCCGGCAGCAGCCTCGATGGGATCGATATCGCCCTATTGGAGCAGGATGACCGTCCACGCTTGCTGGCAACTCATTACATCCCGATGCCGGAAGACCTGCACGCCGAATTGCTCGGCCTCTGCTCCACCGGCGATGACGAGCTCACGCGTGCTGCGATCGCCGAGCAGAAGTGGGTACGGCTGGTAGCTCAAGGCGTACTGACCTTGCTGGAAGAGCAGAACATGGTCGCCGGCCAGATCCGCGCCATTGGCAGTCATGGTCAGACTATTCGCCATGAGCCGGGCCGCGGTTTCAGCATTCAGATCGGTAACCCTGCTCTGCTCGCGGAGCTGACCGAAATCACCGTGGTCAGCGATTTCCGCCGTCGCGACATCGCCGCTGGCGGTCAGGGCGCGCCGTTGGTGCCTGCTTTTCACGAAGCACTGTTTGACGACAACAAGGATCGCCGTGCAGTCCTCAATATCGGCGGGTTCAGCAACCTGAGCCTGATTGAGCTGGACTGCCCCGTATCCGGCTTTGACTGCGGCCCGGGCAATGTGCTGCTGGACGCGTGGATTCAGGCACAACGCAACCTTGGTTACGACGAAGACGGCGCGTGGGCGGCAAGCGGTCAGGTGAACAAGGACTTGCTGGAGAAGCTGCTGAGTGATCAGTTCTTCCTTACCAAAGGCCCGAAGAGCACCGGCCGTGAGGTTTTCAACCTGAGCTGGCTGCATCATCACCTGTCTCAGCTGCCGGCTCCGGCGCCGGAGGACGTTCAGGCAACGCTGCTTGAATTGACCGCCCTGACCATTACCGAGTCTCTGCGCTCTGCCCAGTCCAGCACCAAAGAACTGCTGGTATGCGGCGGCGGCGCTCACAACACGGCGCTGATGAACCGACTGGCTGATCTGCTTCCTGATACAACGGTCAGCAGCACAGCGAAGTTCGGAGTCGATCCGGATTGGGTCGAGGCGATGGCGTTTGCCTGGCTCGCGCACTGCTGCCTCGAAGGCGTTCCGGCGAACAGGCCGTCGGTCACAGGCGCTCGCGGCCTGCGAGTACTGGGCGCGATTTACCCCGCATGACCTCACAGCAGAACGCAAAACGCCGCGCAAATGCGCGGCGTTTTGCTGTACAGCTATCGAGTCAGATCGAGAAGGACGAGCCGCAACCGCAGGTAGTGGTGGCATTCGGGTTCTTGATCACGAACCGCGAGCCTTCCAGCCCTTCCTGATAATCCACCTCAGCGCCAGCAAGGTACTGGAAGCTCATCGGGTCTACCACCAGACTGACGCCTTCGCGCTCTACGATAGTGTCATCGTCGGCCACGTCTTCATCGAACGTGAAGCCGTACTGAAAACCGGAGCAACCTCCGCCGGTCACGAAAACGCGCAGCTTCAGACGATCATTGCCTTCTTCATCGACCAGAGTTTTCACCTTGTGCGCTGCACCAGGGGTGAATTCCAGAGCCGTAGGAGTGAAGGATTCAACGCTCATGTCAGATATCTCCCGGCGTTAGCCGTCGTAATGCGTAATGGCGGGCATTATCCGCTTGTCCTAGAAATTCGGTCAACTATTTGCGAGCAGCGGCAAACTTGGCGTTGCGAGCAGCGGCAAACCTGGCGTTGCGAGCGGCGGTAAGCCGGGCGGCAGAGCGGCCAGCCCGGCATTTGCCTCAAGGCATCATGCCCGCATGGGACAGACCCGCGCGCTCATCCAGCCCGAACAGGATGTTCATGTTCTGTACGGCCTGACCCGAAGCGCCCTTGACCAGGTTGTCGATCACCGACAGCACGACGACCAGATCACCGCCTTGAGGGCGATGCACCGCGATACGGCAAACGTTCGCGCCACGCACACTGCGGGTTTCGGGATGGCTGCCAGCTGGCATCACATCCACGAACGGCTCATCCGCATAACGCTTCTCGAACAGCGCTTGCAAGTCGATCGACGTGTCGGTGACGGTCGCATACAGCGTAGAGTGAATGCCACGGATCATCGGCGTGAGGTGCGGCACGAACGTCAAACCGACGTCCCCGCCCGCTGCGCGACGCAAGCCTTGGGAAATTTCCGGCAGGTGGCGATGCCCTTTGACGGCGTAAGCTTTGAAGCTTTCGTTGGCTTCGGAGTACAGCGAGCCCAGGTTCAGACCACGGCCGGCACCGCTCACGCCGGACTTGCAGTCAGCGATCAAGCGACTGGCGTCAGCAATGCCCGCTTCCAGCAGCGGCAGGAATCCGAGCTGCGTAGCGGTCGGGTAGCAACCCGGGACGGCAATCAGGCGGGCGTTCTTGATCTGCTCGCGATTCACTTCCGGCAAACCGTACACCGCATCCTTCAGCAGTTCCGGAGCACCGTGCGGCTGGCCGTACCACTTGGCCCACTCAACCGGATCCTGCAGGCGGAAGTCTGCCGACAGGTCGATAACCTTGGTACCCGCTGCCAGCAGCTCACCGGCCAGCGCGTGCGCAACGCCATGCGGGGTCGCAAAGAACACAACGTCACATGCGCCAAGCGTGGCGACATCGG
Source organism: Pseudomonas sp. (assembly GCA_029240955.1). The sequence continues at coordinate 5,472 of JARDZH010000018.1, forward strand.
GAACGCTGAACGCCAGGCCGTCGTAGTGACCTCGCAGGTTTGGGTACATATCGGCGACTGGCAGGCCGGCCTCCGAGCGCGAGGTGATTACCACGACTTCTGCCTGCGGATGCTGTGCCAACAGACGCAGCAGCTCGACACCGGTGTAACCCGTGCCGCCGACGATACCGACCTTGACCATAACCTGCCCTCAACGAAACAACTGGAAAGCGGTCGATGATATGGGCCTGACGCCAATGCGACAACCGACAACGTGACGTATGGACGCTCAAGCCACTACTATTCGGGCACCGTGAACCTGGGAAATCAGAAAATGCTCTTTTTATGGATCAAAGCGCTGCACATCGTCTCAATGGTCTGCTGGTTCGCCGGCCTGTTCTATCTGCCAAGACTGTTCGTCTACCACTCGATGAGCGAGGACACCGTCAGCCGTGAGCGCTTCAACGTCATGCAGCGCAAACTCTACCGCGGCATCATGGGTCCGGCGATGATCGCCACCTTGATATTCGGCGGCTGGCTGGTCAGTTACAACCCGAGCGGTTACTTCGGTCAGGGCGGCTGGCTGCATGCCAAGCTGACGCTGGTGGTGCTGCTGATCGGTTATCACCATGTATGTGGCGCTCAGGTCAAACGTTTTGCCCGTGGCGAAAACGGCCGCAGCCACGTGTTCTATCGCTGGTTCAACGAGATCCCGGTCGTGATTCTGCTGGCGATCGTCATCCTGGTCGTGGTCAAACCCTTCTGACCCGCATAGCGTTTAATTTTGAGATGTCCGGACCAAGGAAGCCGTCATGACCGACACCCAGTACAAGATCATGTTTGAAGGTCGGACCCGCGAAGGCGTGTCGCTGGAAACGGCCAAGCTGAACCTTGCCGGACTGTTCAAAAGCGAGCCCGCTGCCGTGGAAAAACTGTTCAACGGCCAGCCTGTGGCGTTGAAGCGCGGAGTTTCCCACCCTGAGGCCGAGCGGTATCTCAAGGCGCTCCATGATGTCGGCGTTGAGGCAAGAATCGAGGCCGACCCGGAAATGAGCTTTACGCTGGACGAGGTCCGCCCGCAACCCGAGCCATCGCCCTACGCACCTCCTGCTGCTTCGCCCTACGCACCGCCTCGCGCAGACCTCAGCCCGGAGTTGCCACAATATTCAACGCTCAAGGTATTCAGCGTGCAAGGCCGGATAGGCCGGGCGCGTTACCTGGCCTGGACCTTGGTCTTGACCCTCTTGCTGATAGTCATGGGCTTCACATGTCTGCTGATCATGAGCGTCGACTTGACAATAGGCGGTCTGCTGGCGGCACTACTGGCCGCAGCCTATATCTGCATCAACGTGCAGATTGGCGTGCAGCGCGCTCACGATGCCGGCTGGTCGGGCTGGGTCCTGCTGCTGAATCTGGTGCCGTTCGTGAGCAGCATCTTCCCGCTGGTGCTGGTCGCGATGCCCGGTAATGTCGGCCCAAACCGATACGGCCCGCCAGCTCCGCCCAACACCCGTTCAGTCAAGGTGCTTGCATGGCTGTGGGTCGTGTTGATAGCACTGATCATTCTTGCCAGCGTAGCCGGCGGGCTGACGGCGGTTCAGGAGCAGATCGAAACGTCCACACTCGAATACGAGGAGTCATTGCCGGCTGACGACGATGTGCAGGTCGAGCCGATTGAGCCGATGGACCCGAGTGCCGTGTTTCAAGACGAGGACGGGCGCCATGAAACGTGACGCTGATACCGGTTGCAAGGTCTCATCACCGGACTCGCGGTACGTCGATTGGAGATTTGCATGACCCGTTACGCCCTCATCACCGGCGCCTCCAGCGGCATTGGTCTGGCCATGGCCGAAGCACTGGCGCGCCGTGGTCGCAATCTGATTCTGGTCGCTCGGCAGCGTGATCTGCTGGAGACCATTGCGCTGGAGCTGACTCAACGCTTCGATGTCGAAGTCCTGTTTCGCGCGTGCGATCTTGGCGAGCCGCTGCGCCTCTCCGGGTTTCTGCTGGAGCTGGAAGACGGCGCGCATCAGATCGATCTGCTGGTAAACGCTGCCGGTATTGGTACGGGCGGTCCCTTTCTCGCTCAGGAATGGAGCAACGAACAGGACCTGATCGATCTGAACATTCTGGCGTTGACCCGGCTGTGTCATACGGTCGGCAATCTGATGGCGGTTCAAGGCGGCGGGCAGATTCTCAATGTCGCTTCGGTTGCCGCCTTCCGCCCCGGTCCGTGGATGAGCGCCTATTCGGCCAGCAAGGCGTATGTGTTGCACTTTTCCGAAGGCCTTCGCGAAGAAGCCAGAAAAAGCGGTGTAAAGGTTTCGGTTCTGTGCCCCGGCCCCACCCGGACCGCCTTCTATCGCACCGCGCATCTGCAGGGCAAAGAAGCACGAATGATGAGCCCTGAAGAAGTAGCGCTTTATACGGTACGTGCGCTGGCGAAGAACCGCGCAGTGATCATTCCAGGAACAAGAAACAAGCTGAGGGCGTTCAGCCCGCGCCTGATGTCGCGCTGGCTCGCCCGGACCATCACCGGTTACATCAACAAAGCGTGCTGCCCGCGCTGATGACACAATGGCCAGGCACTCGCTGGTCGTTTACCCACCGACAAGGAGCACAAGGTAATGGACACGTTGTTCACCAAGATCATCAACCGGGAAATTCCGGCCAAGATCATCTACGAAGATGATCAGGTTCTGGCCTTTCACGATATTTCCCCTCAGGCGCCGGTGCATTTTCTGGTCATCCCGAAAAAGCCGATCCGTACGCTCAACGATCTTACCGAAGAAGACAAAGGCCTGGCTGGCCACATCCTGTTCACCGCACAGCGCCTGGCGAACGAACTGGGCTGCGAGGAAGGCTTCCGCGTTGTGATGAACTGCAACCCGCTCGGCGGGCAGACCGTTTACCACATCCACATGCATGTGCTCGGTCAGCGCCAGATGAACTGGCCTCCGGGCTGAGTTGCCCAACGTAGAGCCTCTGCCGAGCCCCCACACCGGGCCGGCAGAATGACTCGCCTCACGCCGCGCTACTCCGATTGGGGTAGACTGCCCGCTATGGATCATTTCGGAGGTGCCCATGGCTACCGAACGTCACTACTCTCCCCTCGACCGTCTGTTGCTGCAGGCCGATAGCGCGATGCGCACTTTGCTGCCTTCGAGCGGTCATTCTCAGCGGCCGTCACCTGCGGTCGTTCAGCCCGAACACAAAATGAGCGAGACCGAGACCCGGCACATTGCAGGTCTGATGCGCATCAACCATACCGGCGAAGTCTGTGCGCAGGCGCTTTATCAAGGCCAGGCGTTGACCGCCAAGCTGCCCAAGGTACGCAAGGCGATGGAGCATGCCGCCGAGGAAGAGATCGATCATCTCGTCTGGTGCGAACAGCGCATCCGTCAGCTTGGCAGTCATACCAGCGTGCTGAATCCTGTGTTCTACGGACTGTCATTCGGGATCGGCGCAGCCGCTGGCCTGATCAGCGACCGAGTGAGCCTGGGGTTTGTCGCCGCGACCGAAGATCAGGTGTGCAAGCATTTGAGCGAGCACCTTGAGCAGATTCCTGCCGAAGACGGCAAATCCAGAGCGATTCTGGAACAGATGCTCAGCGATGAGGAACACCATGCCGAGTCTGCACTCGATGCGGGCGGCTTCCGCTTCCCTGCTCCGGTCAAGTTCGGCATGAGCATGCTGGCCAAGGTAATGACCAAGAGCACTTACCGTATTTGAGATGCAAAAAAAGGCGCCTGTGAGGGCGCCTTTTTTGTATGTGGCAGATCGCTAATGCATGGATTGCAGGTACCGGCACCTCGTCGGATTGCCGCCTACAGCAAGCTGGCTCCTACGGCATCTGTGCGCAGTCCGTGGGAGTGGCTTTAGCCGCGAAGAGGGTGGATGGGCGACACATGTTACAACTGAGTATGCCCTTCGCAGCTAAAGCAGCTCCCACGGAAACGCGCGGGTCAGTGGGAGCGGACTTGTCCGCGAAGTTATCCCAACTCAACGATTTCATAATCGTGGGTGATCTTCACGCCGGCGTTGCCGAGCATGATCGAGGCAGAGCAATACTTCTCGGCTGACAGCTCGATGGCCCGCTTGACCTGAGCTTCCTTGAGGCCCCGGCCTTTCACCACGAAATGCAGGTGAATCTTGGTGAAAACCTTGGGATCTTCTTCCGCACGCTCGGCGTCGAGGAACGCTTCGCAGCTTTCAACAGGCTGCCGCGATTTCTTCAGGATGCTCACGACGTCGAAATTGCTGCAGCCGCCCAGGCCGATCAGCACCATTTCCATGGGACGCACGCCCAGGTTACGTCCGCCGCTTTCAGGCGGGCCGTCCATGACCACCACATGCCCGCTACCGGACTCGCCGAGAAACATGGCTTCGCCAGCCCATTGAATGCGTGCCTTCATTGCCCGGTCTCCATCGATAAAAAGGGCGGCCAGCTTAGCACAAGGTCGCAGAGCGGCCGCTGACAGTCCTGCGCCTCAGATAATTCGTAGGAAATTTCCCAAATGAAGTCAAAGTGATGTCAAATCACTCCCGAGAATCCAGGCGCAGCCGATATCTAGAACAATGCCAGTTGGCGAAGGACCTTTTGGAATTCACGCATGGTCGCTATTACTCCCCCCTCCAAGATCAAGAGTCTGGACAAGATCCTCACTCACGCGCAGCGCCGTCGCTGTGCGGCCAAGAGCGACATCATCTGCGCAGGTGATCGCTCCGAATCGCTGTTTCTGATCATCAAGGGCTCGGTCACCATCCTTATCGAGGACGACGAAGGCCGCGAAATGATCGTCGCGTATCTCAACAGCGGTGATTACTTCGGCGAGCTGGGGCTCTTCGAGCAGCCCGGCAGCGAGTCCCGGCGCAGCGCCTGGGTGCGCGCCAAGACCGAGTGCGAACTGGCAGAAATCTCGTACCCCAAGTTTCGCGAGCTGACTCAGGTTCATCCTGAAATCCTCTACGCCTTGTGCAGCCAGATGGCGGACCGGCTGCGCAACACCACACGCAAGGTCGGTGACCTTGCATTTCTCGACGTGACCGGTCGAGTGGCCCGCACGCTGCTGGAACTGTGCAAGCAGCCAGACGCAATGACGCACCCTGACGGCATGCAGATCAAGATCACGCGTCAGGAAATCGGCCGTATCGTGGGATGTTCGCGGGAAATGGTCGGACGGGTTCTCAAGGCGCTCGAAGAGCAGAACCTTGTGGACGTAAAAGGCAAGACGATGGTGGTATTCGGAACGCGCTGAGCCGAGCGATCAGAGCCCGGCTAACGCTGTTTGATACGCCCGATGCAGTTGCTCGAAGGCATTCGAGTCGGGGAACGCTTCATGCAACGCGATATGGCTCTCAGCGCGTACCCGTGAATCGAGCTCGCACAGCTGGTTGAAGCGGTTGACCGCCGCCACCATCTGCTCGCGTTCGTTATCCACCAGCAACGCGCCATGGGCGAGGACCACCGGCCGGGTGCCACCTTGACTCTGGCGCCAGCGCTGAGCGGTGCCGACCATTTTGCGGCCGTCGAGGTTGACGTTGAAACGACCATCGCAGAACGCGCCCTCCACTTCACCCAGTGAGGCGTCGCCGCCAAGCCGGGTCAGAAGCTCCAGAATCGGCTGACACAAACGCCGATAGGCCG
>JARDZH010000019.1 GCA_029240955.1 Pseudomonas sp.
CCTTGGCAACGTCTTGGAGACTACCGTCCGCGCGCTCGTTTGTCTGCGTCTCGCCGTACTTGATCCCGGTACTATTTCGCACATCAATGACCGGGTTTTGCTTCTCGAAAATGAGGGTGCTTCAGCAACTGTACGGTATGGCACCCCGGGCGCGGCATAGTTCAGTGCCATGCCCGACCGGTCTGCGCTGGTTGCCAGCACTTGGCCTGCGTGCCTGAACAGCATAGGCCAGTCTTGTCGGAAGGTAACCCATACAGTGTCTGTCGACCGCTGTCTCATGGTACTGCCGACCTTGAGCATAGCGGCCTGTACTTCGGGCTTATGCTTCGCGCAAATGCAGGTTGTCGATCAGCCGGGTCTTGCCCATGAAGGCAGCAGCCAGAATAACTACGTCAGAGTCCTGCGCAGAGGCCGGGCGCAAGGTGCTCGCCTCACGGATCTCCAGATAATCGATGCGGAAACCGGCGCTTTCCAGCTCGCGTCGATTGTCCTGAAGCAGGCGTTCGAAATCCTGCTCGCCGCCACGAATCGCAGCCCCGATCTGGCTGATGATGCGATACAGCGCAGGTGCTGCGGCGCGCTGCTCGGCGCTCAGATAACCGTTGCGCGAGGACAGTGCCAGACCGTCCTCGGCACGCACGGTCGGCTCGCCGATGATCTTGATCGGCATGTTGAGGTCGCGAACCATGGCGCGGATCACCGCCAGTTGCTGGAAATCTTTTTCGCCGAAGACCGCCAGATCAGGCTGGACCATATTGAAGAGCTTGCTGACCACGGTGGCCACGCCATCGAAATGCCCGGGACGGCTGGCGCCGCACAAGCCTTCTGACAGGTGCGGCACGCTGACCAGGGTCTGATCGGCCATGCCGTGGGGATACATTTCCTCGACACTTGGGGTGAACAGCAGATGGCACCCGGCCTGCAACAGCTTTTCCTGGTCCGCAGCTAACGTACGCGGGTACGTGGCCAGGTCTTCGTTCGGGCCGAACTGCAGCGGGTTGACGAAGATGGTTGCGACCACGAAATCGGCGCGTTGCACGGCCTTGGAGACCAGCGCCACGTGACCGCTGTGCAGGTTGCCCATGGTGGGCGTCAGGCCGATCCGCTTGCCTTCGCTACGCGCCCGCGCAACGGCTGCGCGCAGATCGAGTACGGTTTTTACTGTGTTCATGCCGAGAATCCGTGTTCAGTTGCCGGAAAGCTGACGTCTTTGACTGCGTTGACGTACGCCTGGATGGCCGACGGAATGTCCGGCTGGCCGACCATGAAGTTTTTCACGAACTTGGGCACGCGTCCTGTGATGGACAGCCCCAGCATGTCGTGCAGGACCAGCACCTGGCCGTCGGTCGCGCTGCCTGCGCCGATGCCGATGACCGGAACCTTGACCGCCTGAGTGATCTCGGCTGCCAGTTCGCTGGGTACGCACTCAAGCAGGATCATCGCCGCGCCAGCCTGTTCAAGCGCGATAGCGTCAGCGCGCATCTGCCGCGCCTGGGCTTCGAGGCGACCCTGAACCTTGTAACCACCCAGCACGTTGACCGCTTGAGGCGTCAGGCCCATGTGCGCGCACACCGGAATGCCGCGTTCGGCAAGCAGGCGGATCGACTCGGCAAGCCACGCTGCGCCCTCGACCTTGACCATGTGCGCACCGGCTTGCATCAGCGTTGCGCTGTTGGTGAAGGTTTGTTCGAGGGTGGCGTTGGCCATGAACGGCAGGTCAGCGAGGATCGGCGCGCCACGGTTGCCGCGTTTGACGCAGGCCACGTGGTAGGCCATGTCTGCGGTGGTCACCGGCAGCGTGCTGTCATGTCCCTGCAGAACCATGCCCAGTGAGTCGCCGATCAGTAAGACCTCGACACCCGCCTGGCTCGCGGTGTGGGCGAACGTAGCGTCGTAGCAGGTCAGCATGGTGATCTTCTCACCCTTCTGCTTGAGCGCCAGCAGCGACGTAACGGTTATATCCGGCATGTAAAGTCCTCCATCAGGCGCTTGAACCCAGGGGCCATTGTTATTCATCAGATGCGATCAATGACAACAGAGCCTCAAAGCAACGCGTGAGATGCATCCTGGAAAAGCAGGCACACCGTCGTAACGCGGTGTTTCGCAAAGGCCTGTTTCGCGCCCATTCGCCAGCAGGCTGGCGGCGGGAGGCCTATCTTCGTGAGGAGGGGACATGAAGTCAATTGCAGGTGTTACCGCACGCTGTGCCGGTTACAAACAGGTGTAACAGGCGGCACAGCTGCGGTGAGTCAGGCGGGCAAGCGTTCCAGGCCTTCGAACGGGCACTCGGCGAGCAACTGACTCAGCTCGCGCCCATCGGCCAGGCGAAGGCCCGGCGCAAGTTCAGCCAGCGGATACAGCACGAAAGCTCTGGCCTGCATGTGGTAATGCGGCACCTTGAGACGCGGCTCGTCTATGACGCGCTCGCCGAACAGCAGGATGTCGAGGTCCAGTGTGCGAGGGCCCCAGCGCTCATGGCGTTCACGGCCCTGATCCAGTTCGATGGCCTGCAGCGCGTCCAGCAGCACCAGCGGAGTGAGCGACGTATCAAGCGCGGCGACGGCATTGGTGTAACGCGGCTGGCCGGGCAGCAGCGAATCGCTGACATAGAATGACGACACTGCAACCAGTTCGCCGGACGGCAACTCAGCGAGGGCTTTAACAGCGTTGCGCAATTGTTCGGCCGGGTCCGCAAGGTTGCTGCCCAGCCCGATGTACACGCGTTCGACCTGTCGGTCACTCACCGTCGTGAACCTGTGTACCGCTGCGTTTGCGCTTGGCACCGCCGCTGCGACGGCGCTTGCGTGGCCCAGTGCCGTCCGCTTCAGGTTTGCTGCCGAGGTCGCGGATCATCTGGCGACGCTCGCTCTCGTTGCATTCCTGGTAATCAGTCCACCACTCGCCCAGGCCGTCGGTCTGCTCACCGGCTTTCTCGCGCAGCAGGAGGAAGTCGTAGCCAGCGCGGAAGCGCGGGTTGTCCAGCAACTGGTCGGCACGTTTGCCCGAACGGCGCGGCAAGCGTTCCTGCATGTCCCAGATCTCGCGGATCGGCAGGGTGAAACGCTTGGGGATCGCGATGCGCTGGCATTGCTCGATGATCAGCTCGTGAGCCGCCTCGTTCATCGCCGCGATAGGCGGCATGCCGCGTTCCTGAAGACGCAGCACTTTGGCAGGCAGCGCCGGCCAGAGCAAAGCGGCGAACAGGAAAGCAGGCGTGACCGGCTTGCCCTGCTTGATGCGCAGGTCGGTATTGATCAACGCCTGGCTGATCAGCGTGTGGGTGTAAGTCGGGTTGTATTCCAGTGCCTTGGCGGTCGCCGGGAACAACGGGTCGAACAGCTCCAGGTCGACCAGCATTTCGAAGGTCGGCTCGGCCTGACCGGACAGGAACAGTTTAAGCACTTCTTCGAACAGTCGCGCAGACGGGATATCGCGCAGCATGGGCGCGAGCGGGCGAATGGGCAGGGCGCTGTGCTTTTCGATGCCGAAGTCGAGCTTGGCTGCGAAACGCACCGCACGCAGCATGCGCACCGGGTCTTCCTTGTAACGCTGCTCGGGATCGCCGATCAGACGGATCAGACGATTGCGAATGTCGTGCACGCCGTTGGCGTAATCGAGAATCCGCTCGCTGACCGGATCGTAGTACAGCGCGTTGATGGTGAAGTCGCGGCGCTGGGCGTCTTCTTCCAGCGTGCCGTAAACGTTGTCACGCAGGATACGCCCGCTTTCGTTGCGCGAAGACTGATTGCTGTCTTCTTCCTCGTCGGCTTCGGGATGGTTGGCGCGGAATGTCGCGACCTCGATGATTTCCCGACCGAAGTGGATGTGCACAAGCTTGAAACGACGACCAATGATCCGCGCATTACGGAATTCGGCCCGAACCTGTTCCGGCGTAGCGCTGGTGGCGACGTCGAAATCCTTGGGCTCGATGTTGAGCATCAGGTCGCGTACGCAGCCGCCGACCAGATAGGCCTGGTAGCCGGCATTCTGCAGGCGTTCGACGATATTCACCGCGTAGCGGCTGAACTGACCACGCTGCAGCGAGTGCTGGCCGGCGTTGAGCACCTCGGGCGTGGAGCGGGTGTGTTGCTGCGGTTTACGCAGTGGGGATCGGAATGACTGGAACAGCTTCTTCAGCATGGGATGCACTGTTTGAAGGAATATTCGGCCAAGAAGGTGGAATGACCGCACGATGGGCGGGGATTCTAGCATTTAGTCACGGGATGGTGTAGGACGCTGACGCGGGAAGGGAAAACAAAGCGGGATTGTCGAGCGAAGAAGCCGAAGCTACCGAGGGAGCCGAAGCTCCCTCTAAGTGCGTGCTCTTTATTTTTATTGTCTGTTCGGGCTTTTTGTTTTTGTTGAGTGCCCATTCACGAGACTTTCGTCTGTGAAACCTCCCAATCGGGAGTCAAGAGCAAACGGATTGCTTTGGTCGCTGCGTTGCAATGATCGATTGATCCAACCAGTTCAGGCGCTACCTAAGGGTAGTTTTTATTATTCTCAGCCTGGTTGCGGGGCTAGCCCCAAAAACAACTCCTCTCCAAAAGAATCAGTTAGCTGCGCCTCCGCCGTCTTGTTCTTGTTATGCGTGAGTCGATTCGTCTTATTTTTATTGTGAGTGTCGTACGGCTTATTGTTCTTCTTGTACCTGAGATATAGCAGGACCTGTGCCAACTTTTAGAAAGCCTTGAAAACCGCGGCCCGCAAGGCTTTCATGGCTTTTTGATGGCAAAGAAAAAGCCGGGGAGACGTTACCGTATGCCCCGGCTTTTGTTACGCGAATCGGTTGCGGTAACAGTTTTCGCAAAGCCCTGCGCACCGCGTGCCAGAGCCCTCGCGCAGGATCACGTCTCGTTGGCCACACCCTTGCGACGCGGAATACCGAGACGCTGCCGACGTTCCCACAGACATTTGCGACTGACGCCCAGTTTGCGAGCCAGTTCGGTCTCGGTCATGTGATCCTGGTGCTCCAGTACGAAGTGCTGGAAGTAGTCTTCCAGAGACAGGTCTTCGGTAGGCTCGTGGTTGCCCGAGCTTGCGACCGCCGAGTTCTGTACCGGCGCCAGCCCCATGTATTCGTCGTCATCCAGACCGTCGAGCTCGATATCGATACCCAGCAGGTCTGCAGTGATTTCCGGGTTCTCGCACAGGATGACCGCGCGCTCGACAGCGTTCTCCAGCTCGCGAACATTGCCCGGCCAGCTGTAATGACGGATTGCCTGCTCTGCGTCCGGACCGAACTTCAGGTCGTTGCGGCCCGCTTTCGCACTCTGTCGCGCGAGGAACGCGCGGGCGATCTCGATCACGTCGTTGCCGCGCTCACGCAAAGCCGGAAGCTTCAGAGCGATCACATGCAAGCGATAGTAAAGGTCTTCGCGGAATTCGCCGTTCTTGGCGAGCGTCTTGAGGTCCCGGTGCGTGGCGGCGATCAGTCGGACGTCGACTTTTTGCGACTGCACCGAGCCAACCCGGCGAATCTCGCCTTCCTGCAACACGCGCAGCAGACGGGCCTGCGCTTCGAGCGGCAGTTCGCCGATTTCATCGAGAAACAGCGTGCCACCGTCCGCCGCTTCGACCAGACCGGCACGCCCTGCGCTTGCGCCGGTAAACGCGCCTTTCTCGTGACCGAAGAGTTCGGACTCGATCAAGGATTCAGGGATGGCCGCGCAGTTGACGGAAATCATCGGCGCCTTGGCGCGACGCGACAAATTGTGCAGCGCGCGGGCGACCAGCTCCTTACCTGTACCGGACTCGCCCTGCACCAATACGTTCGAGTCGGAAGGCGCCACTTTGCGAATCTTGCTGTACAGGTCGAGCATCGGCGGGCACGAGCCGATGATGCCGATTTCGCCATTGGCATTGGGTGCCGCGCCCTTGTCGCCGTTACCGGCTTTGGCAAGTGCGCTGCGTTCGGCCTGCAGGCTCTGTACGGTCTGCCGATCACGCAGGATCCGCGCGACGGCCTGGAGCATTTCATCATGATCGAAAGGCTTGGCGATGTAATCCACCGCGCCCATCTTCATCGAGTCCACGGCAGAGCGCAGGCTGGCGTAACTGGTCATGATCAGCACCGGTTTGCCTTCGCCCAGCTTGATCAACTCGGTGCCCGGAGCACCCGGCAGCCGCAGGTCGCTGACGATCATGTCGAACGACGGGATGCTGAAGCGTTCCTGAGCTTCCTGGACGGAGCCGGCTTCACTGACTTCATACTGATTACGTTCAAGCAGGCGACGCAGGGCCGATCGGATGATGGTTTCGTCTTCGACGATCAAAATGTGCGGCATTGATTCAGTTCTCTCGACGGTCTCAGTTCGCGGTGGACGTCGCTTCGACATGGCGCGGCAAAGTTACCCTGATGCGGGTACCACGTTGCTGACCGGGGTCGGCCGGGCTGTCGATGGTGATTTGTCCATAATGCTCTTCAACGATGGAATAGACCAGTGCGAGGCCTAGTCCGGTTCCTTCTCCGGGGTCCTTGGTGGTGAAGAACGGCTCGAACAATCGGTCCATGATTGCTTTTGGAATCCCGGTGCCTTCGTCTTCGACGATCAAGTCGACGGTATGTTCGGAGGCTTCGCTCTTGACCCGCACAGCGCTGCCCGCCGTGGATGCGTCGCGTGCGTTGGACAGCAGATTGATCAGCACCTGCGCCAGTCGCTGCGGATCGCCATCGACCCAATGGTCCGGGTCACAGAGATTGTAGAACTGAACTTCGAAGTTACGCCGGTTGAGCGCGAGCAGACCGATGGCATCCTGAGCGACGGCGGCCAGACAAACGGCTTCGTCGGTGTTCTGGTGCGCGCCGGCGTGGGCAAAGCTCATCAGCGATTGAACGATGCGCGACACACGCTTGGTCTGTTCGAGTATCTGACTGCTGATTTCCTTGAGCTCGCCGTCCTCTTCGCGTTCTTCGCGCAGGTTCTGGGCGAGGCAAGCGATCCCTGTGATCGGATTGCCGATTTCGTGTGCCACGCCCGCCGCGAGGCGGCCGATGCTGGCGAGGCGTTCCGAATGCACCAGCTTGTCTTCAAGCATCTGGGTATCGGTCAGGTCTTCCACCAGCACGACCAGCCCGCTGCTGCCGGGCGCCAGTGGCTCGTCGATGGCGGCCTTGTGCAGGTTCAGCCAGCGGGTCTGGCCGTCCAGACCCAGCCTCTGCTTGTGAAGGTGCTCGTCAGGGACGTTGCTGAATCCGGTCAGCAAACCTTTCCAGGGCTCGGGAATCGTCTCAAGCCGCGAACCGACCACGCGTTTGGCGGGAACGCCGGTGAGCTCTTCCATCGCCCGGTTCCACATCAGGATTTCCGAGTCCTTGGCCAGCGAGCAGACACCCATCGGCAGTTCCTGAAGCGTTTGCCGGTGGTAGCGGCGCAGGGCGTCGAGTTCGGCGGCAAGGCCGGTGAGGCGCGAGTGATAGTCCTCTAGTCGGCTCTCGATGAAGTGGATGTCTTCGGTCACATACTTTTCATTGCCGGACTTGTACGGCAGGAAAGTCTCCACCATGTCCTGAGCCACACTCGGCCCCATGAGGCCGGACAGGTTGGCTTCGATCCGGTCGCGCAGGCGGCGCAACGCGTAAGGGCGGCGCTCGTCGAACGGCAGATAGAGATCGCGCAACGCCTGTTCGACCTCCTTCTGTGCAGCCTTGGCGCCCAGCGGCTTGGCGAGCTGGGTCGCGAACTCCTGAGGCGACACGGCATGCAGTTCGCGACGCTGAGGCCGACGCACGTTGTCCACCGCGCAGGCCTCGGCGGCGCTGGCTTCTTCGGCACTGGCATTGGTGAACAGCGACACTAGGGTAAACAGCAACACGTTAGCCGCCAGTGAAGCGATTGCCGCCATGTGCCAGCTGGTGTCGTCCAGCACGTAAATGGTGTTGAGCAGCGGAATGTAGAAGCCCTGCAGATTGCCGATCAGCGGCAGCAGCATGCTGACGACCCAAACGGCGATGCCGGCCAGCAATCCGGCGATAAAGCCGCGGCGGTTGGCGGTCGGCCAGTAAAGTACGGACAGTACGCCGGGCAGGAACTGCAGGGTCGCCACGAACGCGACGATGCCCAGATTGGCCAGGTCTTGCTGCGCGCCGAGCATGAGGTAGAAGCCGAAACCGGCAGCGATGATCGCGACGATCAGTCCGCGTCGGGTCCACTTCAGCCAGCGATAGATGTTGCCTTCGGCCGGGGGCTGATAGAGCGGCAGTACCAGATGGTTCAGCGCCATGCCTGACAGCGCCAGCGTGGTGACGATGATCAGCCCGCTGGCCGCTGACAATCCGCCGATGTACGCCAGTAATGCCAGCGATTTGCTGTTGGCCGCGATGCCCACGCCCAGCGTGAAAAATTCGGGGCTGGTGGTCGCGCCCAACTTGAGCCCGGCCCAGAGAATGAGCGGGACCGCCAGACTGATCAGCAGCAGGAACAGCGGCAAGCCCCAGCTGGCGCTGACCAGCGCGCGGGGGTTGAGGTTCTCGGTGAACGTCATGTGATACATGTGCGGCATCACGATGGCCGAGGCAAAGAACACCAGCAGCAGTGTGCGCCATGGGCCTTCCTGCAGCGGGGCGTGCAACGAGGCGAGGGCGGTCTGGTTCTGCAGCAGCCAGAGTTCCAGATGCTGCGGACCGTCGAACACGCCGTATAAGGCATACAGGCCAACGCCGCCGAGCGCGACCAGCTTGATCACTGATTCGAAGGCGATGGCGAACACCAGGCCTTCGTGCTTTTCCCGCGTAGCAATGTGCCGCGAGCCGAAGAAGATGGTGAACAGCGTGATCAGCGCGCAGAACGCTATCGCCACGCGGTCCTGCACCGGCTCACGCGTGAGAATGCCGATGGAGTCGGCCACCGCTTGAATCTGCAACGCCAGCAACGGCAATACGCCGATCAACATGAAAACCGTGGTCAGCGCGCCGGCCCAGGTACTGCGAAAGCGGAACGCGAACAGGTCGGCCAGTGAAGAAAGCTGGTACGTGCGGGTGATCCGCAGAATCGGGTAAAGCAGCACCGGGGCCAGCAGGAACGCGCCGGATACGCCGAGGTAACTGGAGAGAAATCCGTAGCCGTATTGATAGGCCAGACCGACCGTTCCATAGAACGCCCAGGCGCTGGCGTAAACGCCGAGTGAAAGGGTATAGGTCAGCGGATGGCGGATGATCCAGCGCGGAATGAGACCGCGTTCGCTGATCCATGCAACGCCGAACAGCACCAGCAAATAAGCGGCGCTGACCAGCAGCATCTGCGTCAGGCTAAAGCTCATCGGCGTCTCGCTGACTTTGCAGGATGAAGGTCACCACGATCAGGATCAGCCACAGCATGTAGGGCCGATACCAGGCGCCGGTCGCATCGATCCACCAATCCATGATGGCCGGGGAGAACAGATAGATGCCCACGACCAGGAGCAAAACCAATCGGTATATGTACATCCGGTCTCCCTGCGCAGGTACATGAGGAGCGGCATGGTAACGGATGCCGGGCAACCTGCAAGTAGCGATATGTATGAGATTTCGCCGACCGCTCTGGATCAGTCTATCCGGGCTTCCTCGATAGTGAGTACGCGCGGGATCAGCGTCGGGTCCCAGTGCTCGGTGCCCCACTTGAGCAGCTCCGCAGCGCTCGCATAGGCCAATTCCGGGCCGGCCGGTTGTCCGAGAGCACGCAGGGCACGCAGCAGAAGCGGGGTCGCCTGATCGGCGGGCAGTGGCGGCGAGCGGTAAGACTTGCCGAGCTTGTGGCCGTCCGGCTGGGTAATCAGCGGGACGTGCAAGTAGCGCGGTTGTGCAATGCCCAGCAGCTCTTGCAGATAGAGCTGGCGAGGCGTGGAATCCAGCAGATCGGCACCGCGCACGATATCGGTAACACCTTGCCAGGCATCGTCAATGACCACAGCCAGTTGGTAGGCGTACAGACCGTCGCGACGGCGGATCACGAAATCTCCGCTTTCGCGGCCCAGATGCATGTCGAACGCGCCCTGCACCCGGTCCGTGAAACTGTAGTTGAGCTCCGGCACGCGGATGCGGATGGCTGCGTCATTCCAGTCATGACCGGCGTTGCGGCAAAACCCCGGATAAACCCCGTGGTAATTTTCCAGCTGTTTGCGCGAGCAGGTGCAGGCGTAGGCCAGGCCCTGACTCAGCCAGCGCTGGAGAACCTCGGCGTAAGCGTCATGGCGCTCACTCTGGCGAACCCGCTCGCCATCCCATTCGAAGCCGTAACGCTCCAGCGTGTCGAGGATCGCGGCCTGAGCACCGGCCACTTCGCGCGGCGGGTCGAGGTCTTCCATGCGCATCAGCCACTTTCCGCCCGCCGCGCGCGCGTCAAGGTAGGACGCCAATGCGGCGACCAGTGAGCCGAAATGCAGGTAGCCGCTGGGTGTCGGCGCAAAGCGTCCGATATAGGCAGGGTTTTTCATGGCAGGAATGTTAAAGGCGCTGGGCTGAGCCGGACAACAAAAAAGACGCCGAAGCGTCTTTTCATTCAAGGCATGCAGAGGGCGAAAACTTATTTGCCGACCTGTTTTTCCTTGATTTCAGCCAGTGTCTTGCAGTCGATGCAAAGGTCGGCGGTAGGGCGGGCTTCGAGTCGGCGAATACCGATTTCAACGCCGCAGGATTCGCACCAGCCGTATTCTTCGTCGAGGATCAGTTGCAGCGTCTTGTCGATCTTTTTGATCAACTTGCGTTCGCGGTCACGGGCACGCAGTTCGAGGCTGAATTCTTCTTCCTGGCTGGCACGGTCGGCCGGGTCGGGGAAGTTTGCCGCTTCGTCCTTCATGTGGTCTACCGTACGGTCGACCTCTTGCATCAAGTCCTGTTTCCACTTGTTCAGGATCTTGGTGAAGTGCGCGCGCATGGGCTCGCCCATATACTCCTCGCCCTTCGTTTCCACGTAGGGTTCAAAGCCGCTGATTAGATGGTTCTGTTGCTTCTCTTGGGTGGGCATGTATAGGACCGCCTCTCAACTCTTCTAATCTATTGCGCAGGATTGTTCCATCACCGACACCCGTCGGCCCTGCAGCTGCAAGCGGGCGAACTTACCAGATCAAATCGGAGTGCGCTACTCCCGGTTGTCGAGCGC
>JARDZH010000644.1 GCA_029240955.1 Pseudomonas sp.
TGGAAATCGCCACGGATCAGGCGCGCACAGGCTTCGCTGATCGCTGCATGTTTGGCATCGTTAAGGTGTCCCAGCTGATGGTTGGCGTCTGCTGCAGCCTGCTTGACCATTGCCAGCGCAACGACCAGTTTCGGGTAGTGCGACAGCGGCACGCCGGAGAGGTGGAAATTGTTCACCGCTCGCAGGGTCTGGATGCCGTAATAGGCGTGGACAGGTACTTCGAGGACACCAAGCAGGTCTTTTTCGATGCGCGATGATGCAGACGAGGACATGATAGAGAGAGTCTCAAGAAAGGCACGGATAATGCCGGAACGCCCCGAATAGTGGGCTTTGAAGGTATGATTGACCAATGCTGTTACACACTAGGGTATGCAACAACGGCATAACGTCGATGTGACGCGGTCTGTTTGGCGAGCGTGGTCGGCCGCTTGCACTGACTATCCGAATGCTGGCGGCAGCGTATCGAACCGCTCAAGACAGGCCCGATTGGGGAGAGTTATGAATCTGGAAAGCAAATGGCTGGAGGACTTCAGTGCCCTGGCCGCGACGCGCAGCTTTTCTCAGGCGGCTGAACGCCGGTTCGTGACGCAACCGGCATTCAGCAGGCGCATTCGCAGCCTGGAAGCCGCGTTGGGGCTGACGCTGGTCAATCGTTCACGCACGCCGATTGAATTGACGGCTGCCGGCCAGTTGTTTCTGGTGACGGCGCGTACGGTGGTCGAGCAGTTGGGCGAAGTGGTGCGCCACCTGCACCATCTGGAAGGCGGGCAGGGCGAGGTCATGCAGGTCGCGGCCGCTCACTCGCTGGCGCTGGGTTTCTTTCCTCGCTGGATCGCCCAGTTGCGTAACGAAGGCCTGAACATCGCGACCCGCCTGGTGGCAACCAATGTCGGCGACGCCGTGCATGCGCTGCGCGAGGGCGGCTGCGATCTGATGCTCGCGTTCTACGATCCGGACGCAGCGCTGCAGATGGACGCCGAGATATTCCCGTCGCTGCACCTGGGGCAGACCGAAATGCTGCCGGTCTGCGCGGCGGACGCCAATGGTCGCCCGCTGTTCGACCTTGAGGGTGAGGGCAGCGTGCCGTTGCTGGCTTATAGCGCCGGCGCGTTTCTGGGGCGTTCGGTGAACCTGCTGTTGCGTCAACGCAATCTGCGTTTCACGACCGTTTACGAAACCGCCATGGCCGACAGCCTCAAGAGCATGGCGCTCGAAGGGCTCGGTATTGCCTGGGTTCCGCAGTTGAGCGTCCGTGCGGAGTTGGCGCGCGGTGAGCTGGTCGTCTGCGGCGGGCCACAGTGGCACGTTCCACTGGAAATCCGCCTTTACCGCTGCGCTTTGGTCCGCAAAGCCAACGTCCGTCTGCTCTGGCGCAAGCTGGAGGGCGCTGCAGCGCAGGAATCAGCCACGCAACCCAGGGACAACGCCGCGAACAGCCAGCAGTGAGCGACTGGCTTCGCCAGTCAATCGGGCGTTTGCAAAAAGCTGGGCGGATGCGGTTTGAGGGGGCTGTCATCCCGGAGCTTTGCGGTATACTGCGCGGCCTTTGGCCGGTTTGATCGGTCATTTTTCGTACAGCAAGCCACGCCGGTCATCCCGCGTGGCTTGTTTGTTTTTTGCAGCGCCTGCGGGCGCCTGATGAGAGGCACGACGATGAGCGCACTGGTTGGCGTGATCATGGGCTCCAAGTCCGATTGGTCCACCCTTAGCCACACCGCCGATACGCTGGACAAGCTCGGCATCCCTTACGAAGTGAAGGTGGTCTCGGCCCACCGGACGCCGGATCTGCTGTTCCAGTACGCTGAGGAAGCGGAAGGCCGCGGTATCGAAGTCATCATCGCCGGCGCAGGCGGCGCAGCCCACCTTCCGGGCATGTGCGCAGCCAAGACGCACTTGCCGGTGTTGGGCGTTCCAGTGCAGTCCTCGATGCTCTCGGGCGTCGATTCGCTGCTGTCGATCGTGCAGATGCCGGCCGGTATTCCGGTGGCGACTCTGGCCATCGGCAAAGCGGGCGCAATCAACGCTGCACTGCTGTCGGCCAGTATCCTGGGCGCCAAGCATCCGCAATTCCATACGGTGCTGAAGCAATTCCGCGCTGATCAGACAGACAGCGTTCTGGGCAATCCGGACCCGCGCGACGCCTGAGGTTTTTCCATGAAGATCGGTGTAATCGGTGGCGGCCAGCTGGGTCGCATGTTGGCTCTGGCGGGTACACCGCTGGGGATGAACTTCGCTTTTCTCGATCCCGCGCCGGACGCCTGCGCCGCTGCGCTGGGTGAACATCTGCGTGCCGATTACGGCGACCTGGACCACCTGCGCCAATTGGCGGACGAAGTGGACCTAGTGACCTTCGAGTTCGAAAGCGTCCCGGCCGAAACGGTGGCGTTTCTTTCTCAGTTCGTCCCCGTGTATCCGAGCGCCGACGCCTTGCGCATTGCCCGGTGCCCGGGACCGTTGGTTCGAAAAGAGCATGTTCAAGGACCTGGGCATCCCGACGCCGGAGTTTGCCGACATCCAGTCCCAAGCTGATCTGGACGCTGCAGTTGCGAGTATCGGTCTGCCCGCGGTCCTGAAAACCCGCACTCTGGGTTATGACGGCAAAGGTCAGAAAGTGCTGCGCAGTGCCGCTGATGTCGTCGGCACTTTCGCCGAGCTGGGCAGTGTGCCGTGCCTGCTGGAAGGTTTCGTGCCTTTCACCGGTGAGGTTTCGCTGATCGCGGTCCGCGGCCGTGATGGGGAAACCTGCTTCTACCCGCTGGTGCACAACACCCATGACAGCGGCATCCTGCGTATCTCCATCGCCAGCACCGATCACCCGTTGCAGGCACTGGCTCAGGATTACGCCGGTCGGGTGCTCAAGCAGCTGGATTATGTCGGCGTGCTGGCTTTCGAATTCTTCGAAGTCGATGGCGGCCTGAAAGCCAACGAGATTGCACCGCGCGTGCACAACTCGGGGCACTGGACCACAGAAGGTGCCGAATGCAGCCAGTTCGAAAACCATCTGCGGGCCATCGCCGGATTGCCGCTGGGCTCGACCGCGAAGGTCGGGGAAAGCGCGATGCTGAATTTCATCGGTGAAGTGCCGCCGGTAGACAAAGTGCTGGCCGTCGAAGACTGCCACCTTCATCACTACGGCAAAGCGTTCAAGGCCGGCCGCAAAGTGGGTCATGCCACGGTGCGCAGTGCCGACCGCGCAACGCTGGATCGGCAGGTCAAGCAAGTCGAAGCGCTGATCAAAAACTGATCACGCTGAACGCGCTTTCTGATCGCCGCACATGAAAAAGCCCGACTCGAAGTCGGGCTTTTTTGTGCGGGTGTGATTACCCGTTTATCGTGATTCCGATCACTTCAGATGAGCTTTGAGCTCTTGCGAAGCCTGCAGCATGGCTGAGCGCACTGCTGGAACCTGGCTGACTACGTTCAGCAGACCGTAGTCGTGGATCATGCCGTTATAGCGAATGGCGGTGACCGGAACGCCGGCCTGGTCCAGCTTGCGCGCATAAGCTTCGCCTTCATCACGCAGCACGTCGGCGCTGGCGGTTTGTACCAGTGCAGGCGGCAGGCCTTTCAGTTGGTCCAGTGATGCCCGCAGCGGCGATGCGTAGATCTCGGCGCGCTGTTTTGGATCGGTGGTGTAGTTGTCCCAGAACCACTTCATCATGTTGCGGGTGAGGAAGTGGCCCTCGGCGAACTGCTCGTAAGAACCTGTATCGAAATTGGCGTCGGTGACCGGCCACAACAGCACCTGATATCTGATCGCTGGCGTGCCTTTATCCTTGGCCATCAGGCTGACAACCGCCGCCATGTTGCCGCCGACGCTGTTGCCCGCGACCGCCAGACGCTTGCCGTCCACGCCGATGTCCTTGCCGTGTTCGGCCACCCACTTGGTCGCCGCATACGCCTGGTTGATGGCCGTCGGGTAGTGCGCTTCAGGAGAAGGCGTGTAGTTGACGAACACTGCCGCCGCGCCGGAGCCCTCGACCAGATCCCGTACCAGACGCTCATGAGTCGGGAAATCGCCCAGCACCCAGCCGCCACCGTGGAAGAACATGAACACAGGCAAAGTGCCTTTTACACCGGCGGGTCGAACGATCGTCAGGCTGATGTTCTGGCCGTCGACCGTAATGGTTTTCTCGCTGACGTCGGCTTTAGGCAGAGTCAGTTTGACGCCGGCCTGCGCGCCAGTCAGTACAGCGCGGGCATCCTTTGGCGAGAGCTGTTCAAGAGGCTTGCCGCCGCCTGCATTCAGCGCGTCGAGGAACGCTTGGGTAGCGTGCTCGACCCCGGTGTCAGCGGCAGCGAATGCGTTGCCGATAGAAAGGGCGAGAAGCGAGCCTGCGAGCGTTTTGCCGAGGGTGTTCATATTCATATCCTTCTGAGGTGGGTGATCAATCGGGTTTAGTG
>JARDZH010000020.1 GCA_029240955.1 Pseudomonas sp.
ATATCGCGCTGCTGGCGCAGAGTCATGGGGCCGTCGACGCATTCCATGCGGCTGCCATCGCCGTTGGCGGACAGGACAATGGCGCACCAGGGATCAGGCCTCAGTACCACTCCGATTATTACGCGGCCTATGTACTGGGCCCTGATGGAGTGAATCTGGAGTGTGTTTGCCAACTGACGCCTTAGGTGCCAGGACGCTCATTATGTACCTGTCGGGTGGCATTCTTCCTCAGATTTTCAACCGCATCGAGCTGTCAGCCAATGGAAGTTTTTCCAGAATTGAATGTGTTCCTCTTTAGCCATGGCGCAGTTCTGATAACAGATAGCAGCGCCAACTCAAGATGTCTCGTGGCACGGCTGTAATCCTGAGGCTCCTTTTCTGGCCTGGTGCTAAATGGCTGCTCCTGGCCGAAGGCAGCCTTTCGCGAATGGCAGCTATTGGCCGTTAGGAGCCGGTCTCGACCGTTCGCTTTCGGCCAAAAGACACCAAGCCGGATTCGGCCTTCCTGCCCAGTAGTCGTCATCCTGCTCAGACATGGCAGCTCTCGTTCAACACGAGTCCGAAGTCATCATTGGACACTTGGGCGGCTTCGTTAAGCCGCTGTCGCAGCGCAGCGGTCAGCTGTCTCTCCACTTCCCATGGATCCGACAGTGCGGCGAGCTGTGGAGCCAATTGAGGCGACAAGCTCATCAGCGATTGGTTGGGCGAACGTGCCGTTTCATACGCAGCCTTCTGCAGGAAGCTGATCTCGACCAGTTCACCCTGCGCCTTACGAAACTCCATCTCAGCCATCCGCGCCAGGTAATGCTCGCGATGTGCACGCGCTTTCTAAAAGTCCGGAGTCTGCCCCTGAACAGGGTCAACGGGCGGCGGCGCAGCCATGTTAGTCGGCTCGGATTGGGCTGCGACGTGACTGTACACATCACGCTGAAGCCGCTCCTGTTGGTGGCGAGCAGCGACGGCAGCCTTGCTTGGGTCGGCGGTATCGCGGATCAACGCTTCGGTAGCCAGCACGTCGACCTGCTTGCCATTGGATGATAGAACCAGGCGGCCATTCTCTTTCAACCAGGTGATGTAGCTCGGTGATCGGCCGATGTGCGCAGCGAAGGCGCTCTTGGACAGGTATGTGGCTGCGGTCATAAGCCCTTCTTTTCAGCGGCTTTTCAATGAATCCTTTCAAGATTTCAATGGATTGAAATTTCAGTAAGCTGGCAGACCTCCCACTAACACAATCCCGCGGGTTTCCGGCCCCGTACCCTTCGAAAGTCCCCAGGGTCCCCGGCGGTTTTCTGCCCGGCCCGGTCGGTCGAGCCGGAATCCGAGTGCCATGCCCAGCCCCAATTCTGTTGGAAAGACGGACATCCCTGCGAAGGTTTCAGCTAGAGAGAATCCGCGAGTTCGCTAACCCGTGTAGGGGGCGGCCCTCGGGGAGGACCCGTGAAATCTGCCCCCCAACCCGGCCTGCCCGACTCATGCCTTCGGCTCGGCCTCGCTCAGGTCCAGCCGCTTGGCCACCCAGCGTTCGTACAAGCCGATGGCGACATCCGCGCCGGCCATCGCGGTCAGGCAACCCAAGGCGCCCGCTGTCCAGATCGACAGGCCCGCGCCGAACAACAACATCATCGCCGACACGCCGCAAACGATGCAGGCACCGGACCGAAGTGCTAGCCGGCGCAGTAACGCCCAGCCTCGCGCCCCGTCCTTGTCAGCGCGCCACATCTCGCCGGATACGCCCCCCACCAATGACAGGGCAATCACCAACCAGATCGGCATCTCTGCCAGCACCTGCTGCTCGTTCGTCATGACCCTGCCCCTTAAACAAAAAGACCCGGCGCCATGGCCGGGTCTGGTGGTGGGTGGCCTGCCGCGCTTGGTGGTCGCACCCATCGAAGATGGCCCCTTTTTACAGCTCGATTCTGCTGGCAGCAAGACCGGTTTAATGCCATCCGGTGAATGCGTGGGTCACGCCCGGTGAACGGCTGGCGAATGTCGGTGAAGATCTCAACCCGGCTGGCTTTTGCTTCTGGTGTCTCGGCGGCGTCCCATGTGTCCCACCTCTCTAAAACAAGGTGGGACGTCTGAACACCCCGCAGATTGGGGCGTTGCCCCGCCGTCCTACTTTCTTTCTCTTTTCTCGTGTATAGAGAGAATATTTAAAAACACGCGTGCGCGTGAACGCGCGTACCTATGCCCGCTACGCACACACGGGTGGGAGGCAAAACAGGTGGGACGGCGG
The DNA here is from genome assembly GCA_029240955.1 of Pseudomonas sp. The sequence continues at coordinate 2,237 of JARDZH010000020.1, forward strand.
GACAGCCCAACAAAAACGGGGCCTGCGCCCGTCCCATGACTGCAAAAGCAGTAGGACGGACGCAGGCCGGTGGGACGGCGTAAGGCAGAGGGGTGCCCACGATCAAGCGGCTTCCCCCAGGAGGAAGTGCTCGACCACGATGTGGGCGTCATGCAAGCGTTGGTAGTAGACGTTGCGTGTGCAGCCACTACGCGTCAGACGTGCAGCCAGGGGCGCATCCGGCTGGAAGTAATGCACCTTGACCACCTTCATCAGCTCGGGGTCGAGGCGTTTCTTGACGATGCGCTCGATGTCCAGTGAGGCTTCCAGCGGCACCCTGCTCCCGCGCCTGCCGCGCACCAGCTGGCCACCGCTCTCCATCATCATCGCGACCATGTTGCCGCCCGAGTAACCGGCAGCTACCTCGTCGCTGTGCAGCTCCTGCGCCCATTGTTTGAGAGCCATGTCGATCGCTTTAATCATCGAAGCACGGCTCCTCAAACGCAGGTTGCTCCAGCGCAGGCGCCCTGCCCCAGTGCTCAGGTTTCTTGTACGCCCAGGGCCGCTGACCACTCTTGTTCAACGCGCCGAGACGGAAGCGTCGCCAGCCGAGCCGGTGCAGGATCGCGCCGACGCGCATCTGCTCCGGTTTGCCCCAATGACCGGGATCGAGTTTGAGCGCCTGATTCATCACCTCGCTGCCGGTGGTGGTCTCGCCGATCTGCGACTCTTCAAGCCAGTTCAGGATCGGTGTTTCCCATTCGTCCACCACAAAGCGTTCATCCTGTTCCTCGCTGAACATCGGCGCTTCCTCTCTTGTCACCCACCAGAGGTCGCCGGCCTCAAAGCAGAACACCGCTTCGGCCCACAGCTGGTCGCGGATCTCGCGCAGCAACGGCACATCGACCTTGGTACAGGCGACCGGCCAATAACGACGGTTGCCGGTGGCGTCCTTGAGGTACTCGTCCTGGTTGGTAGTACCGACGAAAACACACTGGCGTGGCACGTCCAGGGTTCTGCGGCCATAGCTTTCGCGATAGGTGTCGGTCGAGGCGGAGAAGAACTGCTTGGCCTTGGTGCTCTCGGCCTTGTTGAAGCTGTCCAGCTCGCCGAGCTCGACGATCCACTTGCCCCGGATTGCCTGAAAGCCGTCCTTGTCGCCGAGGGAAAACGGCGTGTCCATGAACCACTCACCGCCGAGCACACTCATCGCGGTCGACTTACCGGCGCCCTGTACCCCTTCGAGGATCATCACCGAGTCCGCCTTGCAGCCCGGCTTCATTACCCGTGCCACGGCCGAGATCATCCAGCGCTTGCCGACCTTGGAGGTGTAATCGGTTGCCTTCACCCCCATGACATCCGTCAGCCAACTCTCCAGGCGCGGCACACGATCCCATTGGAGTTTTTTCAGGTACTCACGCACCGGGTGAAACGCGTGGTCGTGGGCCACGACGCTGACCGCTTCGATTACGTGCGAGGACTTCACTCGCAGGTTGTATTGCTGCGCGAGCCACTTCATGACGCGCACATCATCAATGTCGGCCCACTCGCCGGTGCCTCCGCCATAAGGCGCCGCACGCAGCTTGACGATCTTCGAGCTGAAGGCGCAGTAGCTGATCACCCCGGCCCAGCGTTCATCGTGAGCGAGGATCAGTTCGACGTTCTGCATGTGCGCGATCAGGGCGCCGCTTTCACTGCGGGCGAGTTGATCTTTCCAGCCACCGGCAGCGGGCGGACGGACCACCGCGAGGACTTGTCGACGCACCGCGTCGAGGCCTTCGGCGACGTGCAGGTCGTTGAAATCGGTCCACTTGTCATGACGCTCGACCGCGAAGATCGGCGCAACGACCTGGGCACCAACGATCAGCGCGGCGTTGCTGGCCTTCTCTTCGCCGGGGTTCCAGGCATCACCGTTGGGCTTGGTGGTTTTCCAGTCGTCATCGCGGCAGATGATCAGCGGGCAACCCGCAAAGCGCTCGCGCATGACCTTGCACACTGCTAGCAGGTTGCCCGCATCGAAGGCCACGGCCACAGCGAGCGACGTCGCCATGTGCAGGCTGGCGCCGGTGGCGTAACCCTCACAAACCAGCACCGGTTCGCCCGGTACCGGATGCGGACCGAGCAGGTGAAAGGTGCCCTCCTTCGCCATGCCGTAGGGCCAGTAGGATTTGTCGCGGCTGGTGTCTTCCTGCTTGTTCGGGAAGATCACCTGCAAGCCCATGATCTGATCACGGGCGTTCTTCATTGGGACCAACACGGCACCGGTGCGCGGCGCGTAACGCACGTTGATGCCAACGATCTGTTTGCGGTCCAGGTAATCGCTGCGCCCGGTGGTCGGCATGCGCTCGAACAAACCCTGCGCCCTTTTCGCGGCCCGCCGTGCAGCGTTACTCGCGATTTCGGCGGCGCGGCGCTTGGCTTCTTCCTGACGGGCGCGCATCACTTCGCGTTCTTCCGGCGACATGCGGCCGGCCTTGACCTTGATCTTCTGCGTCTCCCCCGAACGCCAATCACCGAAGGCGCCGAAGATCAGCGTGTCGCCCTTCGCCGTGCGCTGCTCGTGCACCACGTACCAGCCATTCTTTTCTTTGCCCTTGTCCTGCGAAGTCTTGCAGCGGGTCAGCTTGCCGAACACCAGCGGTTGCGCTGGCTCCAGACCGTAATCGGCGAATTGCCCCAACACTTCATCGAGCATGCTGAATCCCCCGCTCAGAGAGGGATTGGCAGCTGATGCACTGCGAGCAACCCGGTGAGGCCAGGCGACGGGCTTCCGGAATCGGATCGTCACAGGCTTCACAGAACAGCAAGGAATGAGCAGCGCTTTCGGCTTTGGCAGCGCTGCGCGCGGCCATGGCCTGATCGATACGTTCCTGCACCAAGTCATTGGCGAAATCGGCGATGTCAGCCACGGTCAGCACCTCGCGTCGTCTGGTTGACGTAGGTGGCGCGGTTGAACAACCCGAGCAGCCCTTGAATGCCCCGGAACACCTGCAGGCGAATCGCCGCGAGTTCCTGATCGGTGACGACACCGTCGCCGATGCTCTTGGCCCAGGTCTCGGCCAGATCCGCGACTTGGCGGAAGTAATCGGCCATACCCGTGGTCAGGGTTTCAGGCATGTCGTTGGTGTAGGTGTCGGCAAGCTCCTGCCAGATCGTATCGCCGACCAGCGCATGCACCGCATCGAGAATGCGGCGATCCTTGGTCAGTTCGAGGATCTCGCCGAACTCCTGAATGTTGATGGAGTGGCTCGGGTGGGTCGGCGACAGTTTGTGCTGCAGCGTGGTCGGGTTACGACCGGTTGTAGCAGCGATGGCAGCAGCGCCGCCCGGGTAATCGCGAGCGGCGTGGTACAGCGCTAAATCGAGCGGCAGGATTTCCCGCTGCGCCCGTTCCAGAGAACTGAGAGCGATTCGGCTCATGGCATTAATCCTAAAAGTTGCCAGTGCCGCGCGACAGACGTTGGTGATACATTTGTCGCGTGGCTTGGTATGGCCCAAACGCCGGGAACCCTTGCAGGGGATGACCGGCACTGTGCCGGGGCGAACAATCCGTTGTTCACCCCTGGCGCAACAGCTGCCAGCTCTGTGGTAAGAACGGCAGCAACACCAAGGCTTCCGAGCCTTGGAAACGCGATGAAGGTCGGCGGCATGTGGTGTGCTCGCCTTTCGACATCGCGACCCGACAGCATGTGGTGATGCTGTCGGGAGAAACTGGGCGACCCTTGGGTCGCCTTTTTTCTTAGAAATTAAGCAGCAATCGATGACACTGTTGGAACCGGGAACAATTCAGGAAGATCAGGACGTAGCTCGTAGGCTTGAATCTGTCCCTTCGAAATACGCACAACGTCATGTACGCGTCCGACTGGAATCCCTCGCCTTTTCCATTGAGAAACGGCCATAGGACTGACACCCAATTCAGACGCGAGCGCCTTACCGCCTCCCGCTATGTCAATCGCTCGTTGCAATGCAGAAATCTTAGTAGACATTCCGTATACCCGAATCAAACACAAATACACATTACGTTTATTTAAACGTCTTGTCTACCCCGGTAAACTTTCAGTTTATGAATAACTCAGGAAAGCGCCTGCGATCTCATCTTGACGCAGCGGGCATACCGTACAAAGACTTTGCCGCATCGATTGGTGTGGAGCCTCAACACGTCAATCATTGGTTCAATCGCGGAATTCCTAAAGCAAGAATTTTCACGGTCGCCGACGTGTTAGGCGTTAACCCACGATGGCTAGCAGCTGAGGGAGAGGACGCTGACGACGCAAAGCATCCGATCAATCAGCGTTCAGCTAATTCCAAGCCTTTTCACGATGAAGATCTTTCACCGGTTTACTTGGAGCCAATAGCTCCTTGGGATGACGACACCCCCCTCGACGACGATGAGGTCGAACTGAAGTTGTATAAGGAAGTAGAGCTATCCTCGGGGCATGGACGTACCGCCGTTCAAGAAATTGACGGCCCAAAACTGAGATTTTCAAGACATACAATGCGCATGTGCGGCGTGGATCCGTCCCAAGCTGTTTTTGCAACCAACGCGGGCAACAGTAATCATCCGCTCATACTTCATGGCGCGACCGTAGGTGTAGACAAAGGCATGACCCGCATCATTGATGGGGAGATTTATGCGATTGATCACGACGGCTTACTGAGAGTGAAATTCCTAGAGCGATTACCCGGAGGCGGGCTTCGCATGCGTAGCTATAACCAGGTAGATTTCAAAGACGAAGATTTCGACTTTGATCAGGTCATGCAGCAGAGAATAGTCATTCTTGGTAGGGTGTTCTGGTGGTCGACAATACGGCCGCTTCGCGCCAACCCACTCCTATAAACAAAATAAACATTTAAATTGACGAAAAAATAAACATTGCGTTTAATTGCTTCACTCCCGTCCACAGAGTGAGGCAATACCTATGCGCACCACCGCATCTCTGCACATCCATCCGGCATGTGTTAGCAACCGCAAATTGATCGAACAGCTGCAGCTCGCCACGGGCTGCCTGGTCGTCATTCATAACAGCAAGCCGAAGCTTGTTGCCAAGCCCTACCCCCACTCGCCTATCGATCCGAACGGTGGAGGGCGCGCGGCATGATCAAGTACAAGATCGACAACCGCACCCTGCAGTTGCTCAACGCCCAAGTCAACCTGAGCGAGACCTTCAACCACGTCCTGCGCACAGTGCCGAAGCGTGAATGCCTGGCATTCCGTCTCAAGGCCGAACGCGGCCCCGTGGAAAGCACTTTTGTCATCGAGCTGGCCAGTGAACGCCACACGCTGATCCTGCCGAACGACAAGAAGATGCACCTCAAGCTGGCCGACTTCATCGAGGAGATCGCCAACGGCCCGCTTGATCCGAGCAGCACCAGCGACCGGGTGCATCGCGCGCATTCCGATCGCCAATACGGACGCTTCGACGTCCAGGACAAGCAGCGGGTATTCGAGCTGATTCGCACCGGCGGCGTGCTTAGCCTCGACATGGGCTTCGATCTGCCGCTGCACGTCGCTGTTCATCGCCCGCACACCCTCTCCTGCATCACCGCCATCCTCAGCATCGGCAGGAAGAGCCCGCGCACCCGGTGTTTTACCGCGTGCGGTACCGATGTAGAAATCTACGGCAAGGTCAGCGAATCCATCAGCCAAATTGCGGCAGCGGCCACTCCTGCCGCACACGCAGCTTAAGGAGGCGCCATGGAACGCACCCTCGCCCAAACAGCTGCTCATCTCGGCCTGACCCGTCCCAAGCTCATCGCCCGTATGCGCGAAAAGGGTTTGCTCAAGGGAAACCTGCCGGCGAACCCGAAGCGCGACAAAGCGTACCTGCGGGTCAAGGACAGTCCCTGGTATGACGAGAAACACGGAATGCAGTACAGCCAGTCGACTCGGGTGAAGCAGGCCGGTATCCGTTGGCTGGCCGAGCAGTTGGACATCGATCTTCCTGCCATCCCGGCAGACCGCCGTGACGTGGCCTAGGGAGTACGCCCGCCAGATTGTTGCTATGCGCACACGCGAGGAGCGCAACGCCGCGCTCCTCGAAGTGCCCGAACATCTGCGCGAGCTGACTAAACGCCATTGCCTGAATGCCTGGAACCACCCGGCCCGAAAACAACTCAAGGAGGCTCGACAAGGCCATGAGTAACGCCACGCAGAATCCGCTTCGCCTTCATCCGGCGCCCGAATCGACCACCGTCGAAATGCTCTATCGCACTTTTGGGAATGTACTGATCCCACTGGAAAAAATACGGGAAGCCTATTTTCGCAACCTGAACTCACAGCTGTTCGTGACTGAGATCTACAACGGCCGGATTCAGCTTCCGATCACCACGATCGACGCCAGTCGCAAGGCACTCAAATACGTCCACATACGGCACATGGCCTCGTTGATCGACATCTGCGCCTACAAGGCTGATGAGGACATGCAGCGACAGCAGGACGACCAACGCGATGCTGCACCCACACCACTGACGGCAGTTACCACCAGCCAACGACAACCCCAGGAGCACACCAAATGATGACTCCAGTACAAACAGTTGCACTCGTTATCTTGATCGGTATGGCGGCCCTCCTGGTATGGAGCGGTTACATCATGGGCCGCAGAGATGGTCTTGAGACCGGCCTGCGCGAGGGTGAAGACATTCAACGCGCCGTAAGTGCTAAAACCATCCGCGAGCTTCGAGCCTCGCTGCAATTCATTAGCGCAGATCACACGCGCTTGGCACACACCTGCCAACGATTTGAAGCATGTCCACTCTTCGGCCCGGCCGAGCACCAGACACTGGTCGATATCGGCGAGCTGCTGCGGATCGCCGCTGAGACCTTCAGCGCCTTTCGTACCGGTAAGAAGCTTGAGCGCGACGCCAGATCTCTACGAGATCAAGCACTTCAAATGGCAGAACGCCTAGTAACGGAAAAAGGCCCCGATGACGTGAAAGGCATTCAGCCAAAAGGAGTTAAAGCATGAGCGCCGCAGAAAAAATTGATTTCCACATCACGCCAGGCGCTTGGTTTCGCCAAGATCTACTGTATCCAGTTTTTGGATTAAGCACGGAAGCGGTTCGTAAGTACCGTTCCCGCGGGATCTGGCTAGAAGGGAAACACTATCGAACGGACCCTGCGAACGTGCTTGTTTATAACAAAGAGGCGATTGAAAAGTGGATGGCAGGCCAACCATGACTGACAAGATGCCCACAGGCGTCGAGATGAATGGCAAGCAATTACGCATCTGGTTCATATTCAACGGCCAACGTTGCCGAGAGCCTCTCGAAGGAATTTCGAAAGTAAACAAAGCCGCAATTGCTTACGCCGACAACAAAAGACGCACCATCCTGGCGGAAATTAAAGAAGGCCGCTTCGATTATGCGGCTCACTTCCCCAACTCACCAAGGGCGGCCATGTTTACGGGCACTGGTGGCCCCTCCCTAAAGCGTACAGTCAAAGAAGGTATCGATCGATGGCTGGAAGTTCAAAGGGCGCTTAAAGCATCGAGCACCGTCGTTAACTATGTCAGCAAGGCCAAGCACGTCGAAAATAAATTTGGCAAACGCCGAATAGTCGACATCAGCAAGAGCGATGTAGAGCTATTCCAAGCGCAACTGCTGAAGCAAGGGCTATCCCCCAAGACAGTAAATGACATCTTCACCGTCGTTCGTGGCGTTTGGGCTGACGCGTTTGGCGACGGCATTTTGAAAGCCAACCCATTGGATCGTATCAGCAACGTCGGTTCGGACGTAGACCTCGAGCACGCCGATCCCTTCAGTCGCACCGAGATCGAGTTGATCGGCAAAGCGGACCCGGACAGACGACCTGACGCTAGGATGATCGAGTTCAACTGCTGGGCCGGACTATCGCTATCCGAACTCATTGCACTCGCGGTCGAGGACATCGATCTCGATGCCGGCCTAGTGCAGGTTCGTCGTGCGCTGGTCGTGGGCGAGTTCAAAGTCCCCAAAGAGCGCTCCCGGGTAAGGGTGATTGAGATGATAGATCCTGCGATGGCCCTGATGCGAGAGATCGTAGCTGCTGCCAAGGAGGTCCCCGCTGAAGAGATCACCGTTATCCAGCGTGACAACATCTCATCGAAGAAGATGAAAGTCAGGTTTCTTTTCCGCAGTTCCACAAGCGGGCTGCTATGGAGCGGAAAGACCTTGAGCAACTGGTTCACGGCTCACCTGAAAAAGGCAGAGGTCCGACACCGAGGCGCTAACCAATGCCGTCATACCTTCGCTAGCCAGATGCTGTCGAGCTATGTACCGGTGGAATGGGTAGCGAGGCAGCTTGGACACGCTGATACAACGATGGTGAAAAAACATTATGGGAGGTGGATACCCAAAGACACCAAGAGCATGGCCAGTGTCGTGTCAAAAATGCTGGGGTTTAGAACGGACTAGGGCGGCATCACGGGCAACGTTTATGCCCTAGAAATGCCCTAAACTGATCGACAGAAACGAAAAAGCCCCTGTAATCATCAATAATTACAGGGGCTTAATCTTATTCAATAATGGCGGAGAGATAGGGATTCGAACCCTAGGTACCGGTGAAGGTACAACGGATTTCGAATCCGTCCCATTCGGCCACTCTGGCATCTCTCCA
>JARDZH010000021.1 GCA_029240955.1 Pseudomonas sp.
TCGCTGATCTGCTCGATGAACACATCGCCTTCCTGAACCGTCAGGCCCAGACGGGATTTCGCCAGTTCGATCAGCGACAGGCGAGTGATGCCTGGCAGCACTGAAGGCGACTTGGGCGTGACGAAGACATCGTCCTTGGTGATCGCGAAGAAGTTAGCCGAACCGACTTCTTCGATTTTGGAATGGGTCTGCGGATCGAGGTAGATGCAGTCGGCGAAGTTGTTCTTCTTCGCCTCGGAACCTGGCATCAGGCTGGCCGCGTAGTTGCCGCCCACTTTTGCAGCGCCTGTACCGTTCGGTGCGGCGCGGTCGTAACCGGAAATCACGAAGTTGTGCGGCTTCATGCCGCCTTTGAAGTAAGCGCCAACCGGGATGCAGAACACCGAGAAGATGAACTCGGGCGCGGTGCGAACGCCGATGTTGTCGCCGGTACCGATCACGAATGGACGCAGGTACAGCGCGCCACCGGAACCGTATGGCGGAATGAAGCGTTCGTTGGCCTTGACCACTTGCTTGCAAGCTTCGATGAAGACGTCAGTCGGCACATGGGGCATCAGCAGGCGCGAGCAGCTGCGCTGCATACGTTCTGCGTTCTGGTCAGGGCGGAACAGGTTGATCGACCCGTCCTTGCAGCGGTACGCCTTGAGACCTTCGAAGCACTGCTGGCCATAGTGAAGAGCGGTCGAGCCTTCGCTGATGTGCAGCGTGTTGTCTTCGGTCAGCGTGCCGGCATCCCACTCACCGTTGCGCCAGACAGAGAGGTAGCGCTTGTCGGTCTTGATGTAGTCGAAGCCCAGTGTGTCCCAGTTAATGCTTTCTTGACTCATAACGCCCTCTATCGATTAGCAGCTGCCTGGACGAGTCAGGCCATGGGCTTATTCTGCCAGATCATTTGCAACATGAGTCTTAAAGATTGGCTTGGCGGGAACTCAAATCGCAGGCAACAAAAAACCCCGTTCTTTGCAGAAACGGGGTTTTGAGTTTTCACACCAGCTGCATTCAGAAGGCGTAAGTCACCAACAGCTCTTGGGTCACTTTGAAGTCCACCGACATCATCACGCTCAAGGCAGTGATGGTGAAGATGGAGAACACGAACAGCTTGCGCGCCCAGACGGTATCGTCTGCAGCCTTGTAGCCCTTCCATGCCATGTACAACCAGTACATGCCCATGCCCGCTGCAACAGCGAGGTAGTTCAGACCCGCGTAACCTCCGAACGTCAACATCAGGGTCGCTACCAGGAACGCCAGGATGTAGAGCAGGATGTGACGCTTGGTGACCGGAATGCCGCGCTTGACCGGTAGAACCGGAATCTTCGCGGCCTGGTAGTCGTTGAAACGGAAGATCGCGATCGCATACGAGTGCGGCATCTGCCACAGGCTGAACATCACCAGTAGCGTCAGTGCCGCGAAGTCGAAGCTGTTGCTCACTGCCACGTAGCCAATCACCGGAGGCATGGCCCCCGACAGACTACCGACCAGCGTGCCGTGCACGGATTTGCGCTTGAGGTACAGGCTGTAGAGCCCGACGTAGATCACAAAGCCGATTACAGCGAACAGCGCTGCCAGCGGGTTGGCCTCGGTATACAGCAGGCCAACACCGAAGACACCCAGCAGGGTTGCGTAGAGCAAGGCCAGTTTCATTGAAACCAGGCCTTGCACCAGCACCCGATTGCGGGTCCGTTCCATTTTCTGGTCGATGTCGCGATCGATGCAGTTGTTGAAAACACAACCGGACGCTACGACCAGGGAAGTACCGATGATTGCCGCCAGCAACACGGTGAGATCGATATTCCCCTTGGATGCCAGAAAAAAGCCACCTGCCACCGAAAGCACGTTACCGAAAATGATCCCCGGTTTGGTGATTTGGATAAAGTGCTTCAGGGACATCTGGTTTTCCTCAATGCGCCATCATTTCACGGTGGATACTGAAAATGATCCACAGCGACAGGCCGACCAACAGAACGATCACCAACCCCGTGAAGGCAATCGCCAGCACGTTGTTGCGTTGCGACGAGGTGAAGTCCAGGTGCAGGAAGTAATGCAGGTGGACAATGACCTGAATGATCGCGAACGCCAGGATTACCCAGATCGTCATGTCCTTCGGCAGCACCGGGCTCATCACCAGGGCGAAAGGAATGACAGTCAGGATGACCGACAGGATGAAGCCAATCGCGTACGACTTCACGGTGCCATGACTGGAGTCATGCTCGTGGTTATGTGCATTCGCCATTACAGGGCCCCCATCAGGTAAACAACGGTGAACACGCAGATCCAGACGACGTCCAGGAAGTGCCAGAACAGGCTCAGGCAGCTCAGACGAGTCTTGTTGGTGTTGGTCAGGCCACGTTTCTGGACCTGATACATCATGATGCCCATCCAGATCAGACCGCTTGTCACGTGCAGACCGTGCAGGCCTACCAGCGAGAAGAAGGCCGACAGGAAGCCGCTGCGGCTAGGGCCGAAGCCCGCTTCGATCAGGTGATGGAATTCGTAGATTTCCATCGCGATAAACGAAGCACCGCAGACGAAGGTCAGCGCGAGCCAACCCAGCACCTGGCTTTTGTTACCTTTGAAGAACGCCAGCATGGCGAAACCGTAGGTAATCGAGCTGACCAACAGGAAAGCGGTTTCGACGGCCACGAATGGCAGTTCGAAGATGTCCTGGCCGGACGGGCCGCCTGCAACACTGTTGACCATTACCGCGTATACCGCGAAGAACGACGCGAACAGTACGCAGTCGGTCATCAGGTAGAGCCAGAAACCATAAATGGTCATCGGCCCGCTGTCGTGGTGATCGTCATGCCCATGGTCATGGGCATGACCGTGGGCGTCTCCCGAGTTCAATACTAAGTTCGACATATTTAAACCTGTTCCAGCGAGGACTTGACTGGAGCGTAAACGCCCTGCTCTACCAGTACCTTGTGATTCGCAGCTTCGATACGCGCCACTTCTTCAGCCGGCACCATGTAACCCTGGTCGTCACGCGCGGCGTGAATCACGAAGGTAACGATGGTCGCAACCAGGCTGACGCCTACCAGCCACCAGATGTGCCAGATGAAGGCAAAACCGAAGACTGTCAGCAGCAGACCCATGATCAGGCCGGTCGCTGTGTTGTTAGGCATGTGGATCGCTTCGTACTTGGCCGGAACCTCGTAAGCCTTGCCCTGACGCTTCAGATCGGTGAACGCATCGATACCGTCGGTTTTAGGCAGAACAGCGAAGTTGTAGAACGGAGGTGGCGACGAAGTCGACCATTCCAGCGTGTGGCCATTCCATGGGTCACCGGTCAGGTCACGGTTCTTCTCGCGGTCACGGATACTTACGAACAGCTGGATCAGCTGGCTCGCAATACCGCAAGCGATCAGGACCGCACCGAACAGAGCGATGTCCAGGTACAGGTTCCACGCCGGGCTGTCGGTACCGTTCAGACGACGGGTCATGCCCATGAAGCCCAGTACGTAGAGCGGCATGAACGCAACGAAGAAGCCGACAATCCAGAACCAGAACGCAGCCTTGCCCCACTTCTCGTTCAGCGTGAAGCCGAACGCTTTAGGGAACCAGAACGCGAAGCCGGCGATGTAACCGAATACCGCACCGCCGATGATGACGTTGTGGAAGTGAGCGATTACGAACAGGCTGTTGTGCAGCACGAAGTCTGCGCCCGGGATCGCCAACAGAACGCCGGTCATGCCGCCGATCGAGAAGGTGACCATGAAGCCCAGGGTCCAGAGCGTAGGCGCGGTGAAGCGCAGGCGGCCCTGGTAGATGGTGAACAGCCAGTTGAATAGCTTCACACCCGTCGGGATCGCGATGAGCATCGTCGCCAGACCGAAGAAGGCGTTGACGTTCGCACCCGCACCCATGGTGAAGAAGTGGTGCAGCCATACCATGAAGCCCAGTACGCAGATCGCACCCGAGGCGTAGATCATTGCCTTGTGGCCGAACAGACGCTTGCCCGAGAACGTCGAGATGACTTCGGAGAAGACACCGAACGCAGGCAGAATCAGGATGTACACCTCAGGGTGACCCCATGCCCAGAACAGGTTCACGTACATCATCGGGTTACCACCCAACTCGTTCGTGAAAATGTGGAAGTCCAGGTAACGGTCAAGGGTCAGCAGTGCCAGGGTAGCAGTCAGGATCGGGAACGAAGCCACGATCAGGACGTTTGCCCAGGTGCAGGTCCAGGTGAAGATCGGCATGTCCATCAGCTTCATGCCAGGAGTACGCATTTTCAGGACGGTAACCAGGAAGTTAACGCCCGTTAATGTCGTACCTAGCCCTGATAGCTGTAGCGCCCAGATGTAGTAGTCCACACCTACGCCAGGACTGTACTGCAGCCCGGAAAGAGGTGGATAGGCTACCCAGCCGGTCTTGGCGAATTCGCCGACGCCCAGGGACAGGTTGATCAGCAGGACGCCAGCCACCAGCAGCCAGAAGCTCAGGGAGTTCAGGAACGGGTAGGCAACGTCACGCGCGCCGATCTGCAGCGGCAGGACGATGTTCATCAGGCCGGTGAAGAAAGGCATCGCCATGAAGATGATCATGATCACACCGTGAGCGGTGAAGATCTGGTCATAGTGCTCAGGCGGCAGGAAGCCTTCGGAACCGTTCTGTGCGACGGCCAACTGGGTACGCATCATGATTGCGTCGGCAAAGCCGCGCAGCAGCATGATCATGGCGACGACGATATACATCACGCCGATTTTCTTGTGGTCGACCGAAGTCAGCCACTCGGACCACAAGTAAGTCCACTTGCGGAAATAGGTAAGTGCACCAACCAGCGCCAGTCCACCGAGCGCGATCATGGCAAGTGTCACCATGACTATCGGCTCGTGGAACGGTACCGCTTCCCAACTTAGTTTGCCTAACATCGTTTACTCCTCTGCCCCAGCAGGTGAATGCTTGCCCTGATCCGCACCTTCGGTACCGGCGACTTCTTTCTCACCATGGACCAGCTTCTTACCTGGGTTCATACCTTCATACTTGTCGATGATGATCTGGAACAGGTTAGGAGTGACCGACGAGTAGAGTTCGACGGGATTACGTTCGCTAGGTTTGGCCAATACAGAGTATTCAGCCGAGTCCAGCTTCTTAGGTGAATTCTTGACTTCGTTGATCCAGGCTTCGTATTCGGCCTGGGTAGTGGCGATAGCCTTGAACTTCATACCGGAAAAACCCGCGCCACTGTAGTTGGCGGAGATACCGTTGAACTCGTGGTTCTCGTTGGCGATCAGGTGCAGTTTGGTATGCATGCCCGCCATCGCGTAGATCTGACCACCGAGGCCCGGAATGAAGAACGAGTTCATCACGGTGTCGGAAGTGACCTGGAAATTGATTGGAGTGTTGGCAGGGAAAACGATCTTGTTGACCGTGGCGATGCCTTGTTCCGGATAGATGAACAGCCACTTCCAGTCCATCGAAACAGCCTGGATGGTTACTGGCTTGACGTCGGACTCAAGCGGACGATACGGGTCCAGCGAGTGAGTCGAAACGTAGGTGTAGTAGCCAAGGAAGACCAGCAACAGCATTGGCACGCCCCAGACCGCGATTTCGATCTTGGTGGAGTGAGCCCAGTCCGGCGTGTACTTGGCAGCCTTGTTGGAAGCGCGGTATTTCCAGGCGAACACCAGCGTCAGGACGATGACCGGAATGACGACGATCAGCATCAGCAGGGTGGCAATCACGATCAGGTTACGCTGCTCGATACCCACCTGCCCTTTTGGATCGAGCAGAGGCATGCCTTCGCATCCAGTCAGCAAAAGCATACAGAAAAGGGCCAAGAAGCCAAAAAACCTGGGGTACCTTTTTTCTCTCATCTCACGACCTCTAAAAGCAGCTTGCGCGGTGCAGTTGGGTTTTGACCGCCAACACTTCACCCTGCCAGTGCCGGCATCTTTTTTTGGATTGAACAAGGGCCTGCCGGATCGCAACCAAGCGAATCGACAAATCCGGTTTTAGCTATGGATTCTTATTTTGAGCTGCTGGAAAACTGCCCGATATTGCGAGGCAGCCGCCTTCAGCACGGCCATCATGAGCCCTCAGAGGCCAGCATTGCGCTGCCTGTTCAGAGTACACAGGGGACGCTCCAGGCCTCAAATTTGCTGATCATCAAGCCAGGCTGGACGATAAGTGCTGGCGATTGTAGATACGTAAATTTTTAATGACTATGGTTAATTTTGCAACAGTAAATTTCATTTTTAACAACAATCGTAAGCTATTGATCTTTCGAGGGTGCAAAAAAGCCTCGTCGAAACGAGGCTTTTTCGGGCAAAGCCCTTGCGATCAGTAAGGTCTGCGACGGTTGCGAATGATGCAGATCGGGACCAGCACCGCAGTGAGCACGAATGCTACCAGAGCCCATTGAGCCAGGGATAATCCCAGGACGGGCGGATAGGGGGTGGTGCAGAAGCCGCTGACCTGGAAGCCCAACGGGAACAACGAGGCCAGCGGCAGGCCGTCGACGATGGGCTGCAAGGTGTCGATGCCGCAGCTGACCGAAGGATTGGCCAGTACCCAGGCGTGGCGCCCGGCTGCGGCAATGCCGCCCAGCGCGCTCAGTGTTACCAGTGTTTCGAACAGGGTCACGCTGCGGCGCCCGGGCATGGCGGCGCCGATGAAAGCGAAGATCGCAATGAACAACAACGCGTAGCGCTGCAGGATGCACAGCGGGCACGGGGCCTCGCCCAGTACGACCTGCATGTACAGAGCCCCGCCGATCAGGGCCAGGCAGATGACGCCCAGCAAAACCAGAAAGCGTTTTTCGCGTCGCAGGTACACCATGTTGTCGCTCATTCACACACCCTATCGAAATGGATTCACCGTCGGACTCAGGCTCCGGACGGTGCGCGATGATCGGGCCCGTCTCCGCACAACTCAAGCGTCAAACCGCCGTACGGGAGGATTGGCCGGCTGGGTGGTTACCGTAGTGGAATGACTTCGGCTGCTCATCCCTTCCCGATGCCTTCCTTATATATAGAAGGATGCGTCAGTTTGTCGCACCCCGTCGCACCCCGACGAATTTCTCTTCTATATATAGATGCGTCACTTTGTCGCACAGATAACCCTCAAGACTCCGCACCCGGCAATCGTCAATCGGCTGAAGCCCGCAGTGCTGCCCGGCTGGGCACCGGCAGCGGGGGCCGGTTTGCAAGTGGGCCTCCTATGACCGGAACCTCGGGACATAATTCCCCGCCCCGGATAAGGCGTAAACTCTGCGCGGCCAGTCCGCATGCCGATCCCGTGCCGAGGAAAAATCCTAAAGCCCACCCGCTGCGGGTCGATAAGCTGTCATAGCAAGCAGTTCGCCGCCATGGGCGACGAAACGTCTACAGCCAGAAGGTTCATATGTCCTCCAAGAACGTCCGGGCAGATTCGCTCTCCCTGCTCCTCTTCACGTTGCGCAGCGGCAAGCTGATGGCGATCAATCTACTCAAGGTCAGCGAGATCATTCCCTGCCCTCCGCTTACCCATTTGCCTGAATCGCATCCGCATGTCAAAGGCATTGCGACACTGCGCGGTTCGTCGCTCTCGGTCATCGACCTGAGCCGGGCCATCGGCGAGCGTCCGCTGGCCGACCCGGATGGCGGCTGCCTGATCGTCACCGATGTCAGCCGCTCCAAGCAAGGCTTGCATGTGCAGGCGGTGAGCAAGATCGTGCATTGCCTGACCACCGATATCCGCCCGCCGCCCTATGGCGCGAGCAGCAAATCCTTCATCACCGGCGTAACCCAGGTCGACGGCGTGCTGGTCCAGGTGCTGGATATCGAGAAGGTCATTCACGGTATCGCCCCGGCGCAGATCGAAATGCACACCGATGAGCTGAGCATGGAAGATGCCGAGGTGCTGGGCCATGCGCGCATTCTGGTGGTCGACGACAGCCAGGTCGCGTTGCAGCAATCGATCATCACCTTGCGCAACCTCGGGCTGGAGTGCCACACGGCGCGCAGTGCGAAAGACGCGATGGAGGTATTGCTGGACCTGCAAGGCACGGCTTCGCAGATCAACGTGCTGGTGTCGGACATCGAGATGTCCGAAATGGACGGCTATGCGCTGACCCGCACCTTGCGCGAGACGCCGGACTTTCAGGATCTGTACATCCTGCTGCACACCTCGCTCGACAGCGCGATGAACAGCGAGAAGGCCAGAACCGCAGGCGCCAACGCGGTGCTGACCAAGTTCTCCTCGCCTGAGCTGACCAAATGCCTGATCGAAGCAGCCCGTTTTGTGGTGGCCCAGGGGAGTTGACCCCCCAACCTGGCCTTATCATCGGATTGCCGCCCACAGCAAGCTCCTACGGACACATATCGGCACCCCACGCGTAGGAGCGCGCTTGCCCGCGACGGGGCGCAAAGCGCCCACCGAACATCTGGCATAATCCGCTCTCCCAAGGATGCTCATGGAGACCGGTATGAAACCCGCCATCATGTTGTTCGCCGCTTGTGCCGTTTTGTCCTTTCAGGCCCACGCCGCCAGCCCCGATGCCTGGCGTGAGCTGGACAAGGCGATGACCGCCGGATGCCTCAAGGCCAGTCAGCTCAAGGACACCAAAGTGGCAGGAACTGCCGCCCGGTTCGACGACCGGGCCGGTTACGACGCCCTCCTCCTTCGCGGCCGCTACCCGCAAAAGCATATGAAAAACCAGCCCGGCACCGAGCTTTGCCTGTACGACCGCAAAAACCGGCAGGCGTATGTCACAGAGTGGGACAGCATCAACGCCGCCGCGCGCTGAGCCGCACTGGCGCAGTCCTTGCTAGAACCCGGTATCAGCCGGCTCGACAGCCAGATCGTTGTCGCGCCGGCATCTGTTCCGGATGGGCTCATCAAAGCAATGAACACACAGTTTTCCTGCACCGGTTGTGGCGGCTGCTGCACAGACCATCACGTCCCGCTCACGTTGACCGAGGCCGCGCAGTGGGCGGCGGACGGCGGTACGGTGATCGTGTTGACCGAAGCGTTTCTCGGCGACGGCTACGGCGTCGCTGCGGAACAATTGCACCACGCCACCCGGCGCTCAGCGCCCGTCAACAGCGGGTCCACCGACGCGTTGGTGGCAATCACGTTTGCAGCCTACAACGTGGGCCGTTGCCGGAATCTTGACGCGCAGAACCTCTGCCGCATCTACGACCGCCGTCCGCTGGTGTGTCGCATCTACCCGATGGAAATCAACCCGCACATTCCGCTGCGCCCGGAAAACAAAGGCTGCCCGCCCGAGTCGTGGGAACAGGGGCCGGAGCTGATCGTGGGCAATCGGCTTGTCGACACGCAGCTGATGGCGTTGATCGAACAGTCCCGCCAGGCGGATCGCGACGAAATTGCCGCCAAACAGGCGATCTGTCAGTTGCTGAATATCCGCACCACGGCGTTGAAGGGCAACGGTTTCGTGGCCTATCTGCCGGACATGATCGATTTCGCGGCAGCGGTCGAGTACGTCACGATTGATCACGGCGAGTTGCCCGCGCAGGCCGACTGGACGTTCCATGTGGCCGGCGCGCAGGCCGAAGCCACGTTGCGTCAGGCCGGCGCGGACGTCACCACCCGCGAGCCGGATTCCTACCTGTTCATACCCTTGCAGGCCGCTTGACTCCGGAGCTCTGGATCAGCGCTTGCCCATCGAGCGACGGGTGCCCGCGGGTGCGGCGCCCGGCGTCTTGTGGTGACCGGGCTTCTGCGACTTCTGATACCAGTTCTGGCCTTTGTTGGCCTGGGCGAATTCAGAAGGTTTGAACGGAAAGCTGAACGGCGCAATCTTCGGCTTGGCGTCAGTTTCTGGCGTCAGATCGGTTACATCGTTTTCAGCTTGGGATTCGGGGGTGGTCATCAAGGCACCGGAGTATCGATGGATCGGGCAAACGCCCGCGGGCGCGCAGCATACCTCAAACGCCCGCGCGCCGGGTGAGCCTCCGGTCGTCACTTGTAGAACAGGTCGACCATCACTTCAGCCTCGAACGGACCCGCCGTCGGGTTCTTGTTGTTCCAGACCAGTTCCGCATTGAAGTCCACGCTCGCCGACTGGTCGCTGCCTTGCAGGTCCGCCAGATGAAAGGGTTCGTTGTAACGCAGCAGCGAACCGCGAGCGCTGACGATCTGGATGCCCAGCGAACGGTTCATGGTCGGCACCAGCAGGTTCCCGGATACGGTTCCAGTGACGGGCCGCCACCGCGCATTGATGCTGAACGGCGAATCACAGTTGCGGTTGGTCACCAGCGAAAACGGCCGGCTGGCGAAGACTTTGCCGACCGTGACCTGTTGAATGCCGATCGAGCCGAAGTCCAGCGTTTCGGGCACGACTTGCAGTTCTGCCTCACAGGCCACAAAGCGCAAACCGGACAGATTGTTGAGCACATAACTCAAACCGCGCCCGGCAACCGGCTCCGGCCCGTCTGCGCCGGCCAGCTGAAACACCGGATAATCCAGCAGATCGCTGGCGACACCGGACGGCGGCGTTGCTCCGAACTTCTGGATGAACACCGAGAACGGCAAGCTGAAACGAGCCTTGGGACAGGCTGCGATATTGTCTTCGCCCTCATGACACACCGGCACGAACTGGCCT
>JARDZH010000022.1 GCA_029240955.1 Pseudomonas sp.
TGCGCCAGCAGCGCAGCGACAGTCGGGTTTTGCCCAGCAGCGCGTAGGTCAGCGCCACCAGTCGGGCAGGAATGTAGTTCAGCAGATCGTCGATCCGCGCTGCCGCCCAGCCGAAACGCTCGAAGCGTTGATTGCGGTAGCCCCACATCGCATCCAGCGTATTGCTCAGTCGGTACAGGACCACGCCGGGCGCGCCGGCCACGATGAACCAGAACAGCGCGGCGAATACCGCGTCGCTGCCGTTTTCCAGGACCGACTCGGTAGCGGCGCGGGCCACTTCGGTGGAGTCCAGTTCAGACGTCTGACGGCTGACCAGATAACCGACCCGACGCCGCGCTTCGTCAAGGTTCTCGCTGCGCAACGCCTGAGCCACCGGCTCGACATGTTCGCCAAGGCTGCGCAGGCCAAGCGCGCAATAAAGCGCGAGGATTTCCACGATCCAGCCGACCCAGGGCAGCCAGCTCAGCGCGGTCGCCAAAAGCGTCAGCGGCACCACGGCCAGCACCCAGGCGGTCACGCCATGGCTGCGCCAGCCGCGACCTTCGGAATTGAAGCGCTGTTCGATGCGGTTCGCCAGACGCCCGAACGCGACCAGCGGATGCCCGCGTTTCGGCTCACCGAGCAGCGCATCCAGCGCTACGCCGGCAACGCTCAACAGCGCCACACTCATTGACTCACTCCCCATTGATTCTCGTACAGCAACTCATGCAGCGGACGCGCCTGCGCCCAGCCCTCCAGCGCCAGCATGGGCGCCGGATAAAATTCGCGGACCGGCCCCAGGCACAGAATCGCGACCGGTTTGGCGCCTGCCGGCATGCCGAGCAGATCGGCCAGCGCAGCAGGCTCGAACAACGACACCCAGCCCATCCCGAGGCCTTCGGCGCGAGAGGCGAGCCACAGGTTCTGGATCGCGCAGGACAACGATGCCATGTCCATTTCCGGCAAGGTCCGCCGCCCGAAGATGTGTTGCTCGCGGCCTTCCATCAGCGCCGCGACCAGTACCTCGGCGCAGTCACTGATGCCCTCGACCTTGAGTTTCATGAACTCGTCGGTGCGCTCGCCCAGCGCTTCGGCGGTGCGGATGCGCTCCTGCTCCACTTGCGCCTGGATCTGCGCGCGCAACGTGGCGTCGCTGATGCGGATGAAGCGCCAGGGCTGCATCAGCCCAACGCTCGGCGCCTGATGCGCCGCTTCCAGCAGCCTCGCCAGAAGCTCGGGGGCAATGTTCCCGCCGCTGAAATGGCGCATGTCGCGCCGCTCGGCGATGGCGCGGTACACCGCAGCGCGCTCTTGCGGGCTGAAGGCCTGGTCTGTCATGGCTTGAACAGCGCCGCAACCGCCTGTGGATTGGAAGGAAAATAGAAGTGCACATAGGACGCCGTCAGCCGTCCGTCGCGATAGACCGCTTCCGCGCCACGCCCGCCATTGGGGCTCACGCCGCGCGCAATGGGCTGCCACTCGGTGCTGGTCAGCGAATGGTGATACGTGTGCCCGCGCAATACGCCTTCGGGCAGCTCTACCGACTGGAGGGCCAGCGCCGCCAAACGCTTCTGCATCACCGCTTCGCCACCGAGCAGACCGACCAGCTCGGCGCGCTCGCCCTCGACATCGGTCAACGCATCGAGCAGGTACAGCATGCCGCCGCACTCGGCGAGGATCGGCTTGCCGGCGCGGTGGTGCTCCCGGATTGCAGCGAGCATCGGGCTGTTAGCCGCCAACGCGCGATGATGCAGCTCCGGATAACCGCCCGGCAGGTACAAGCTATCGGCGTCCGGCAGCGCTTCGTCGCGGATCGGCGAGAAGAAGACGAGTTCGGCGCCCATCGCGCGCAGCAGGTCGAGACTCGCGCCGTAGGTAAAAGCAAAGGCTTCGTCGTGGGCAACGGCGATTCGCACGTCCGCCAACAACGGTTCGGTCGGCTGCGGATCAGGCGCAATGAACGTCACGGCAGGCGGCAGAGCGACTTCGCAGGTGCTGGCCAGCGCTTCGGCGGCAGCATCCAGGCGCATGTCCAGGTCGTTCAGTTCGCTGGCCTGCACCAACCCGAGATGCCGGCTTGGCAGTTCGATGCCCGTTTCCCGGGACAACGCGCCGTACCAGCGCAGGCCTTCGGTGAGGCTGCCTTCGAGCAGTTGCGCGTGGCGCACAGTGCCGACGCGGTTGGCGAGCACGCCGGCAAACGGCAGGTCCGGCTGATAGCGCGCCAGACCCAACGCCAGCGCACCAAAAGTTTGAGCCATTGCAGTGCCGTCGATCACGCCCAGCACCGGCACGCCGAAATGCCGCGCCAGATCGGCGCTGGACGGCGTGCCGTCAAACAGCCCCATCACGCCTTCGATGAGGATCAGGTCAGCTTCGCCGGCCGCCTCCCACAGCAGGCGGCGGCTTTCGTCGGCACCGACCATCCACAAATCCAGCTGATACACCGGCGCACCGCTGGCGCGTTCGAGAATCATCGGGTCGAGAAAATCCGGTCCGCATTTGAATACCCGGACCTTGCGGCCCTGGTTGCGATGCAGGCGGGCGAGCGCTGCGGTCACGGTGGTCTTGCCCTGCCCCGAGGCCGGGGCGGCGATCAGCACCGCGGGACATTGGCGCGGGGCTCTCATGAACGATCACTCACAGCTCAATGCCCTTCTGGGCACGAATGCCCGCCTGGAAGGCGTGCTTGACCACGCTGATGTCGGAAACGGTGTCAGCCAGATCGATCAGCTCGGGTTTGGCGCCACGACCGGTCACGACCACGTGCTGCATCGGCGGACGCGCCTGCAGGTCGCTGATGACCTGATCCAGATCGAGATAGCCGTGCTTGAGCGCGATGTTCAGCTCGTCGAGGATCACCAGACCGATGGAAGGGTCGCGCAGCATTTCGCAGGACACGGCCCATGCAGCTTCGGCAGCCGCGATGTCACGCTGGCGGTCCTGGGTTTCCCAGGTAAAACCCTCGCCCATCACGTGGTAGCGCACCTGGTCTGGAAAGCGGCGAAAGAACAGCTCTTCGCCGGTGCTGTTGCGGCCCTTGATGAACTGCACCACGCCGCACTGCATGTCGTGGCCCATGGCGCGAGCCAGCATGCCGAATGCCGAGCTGCTCTTGCCCTTGCCGTTGCCGGTCAGCACCAGCAGCAGGCCACATTCGTCGGGGGAATTGGCGATACGTTCGTCCATCACGGCTTTCTTGCGCTGCATGCGCGCCAGATGGCGTTCGTCACGTTCGGGGGATTCGTTCATCTCAGCTCTCCGCTCGAGGGCACGCGAAAGCAGACGGAAGGACAGCACTGAACAGCACGGCAAAAACCCTGCGCAGAGCATCACCCTCCGTGATGCCATTGAGTGAATCAGGCCGGTCTCCGGGCTCATGAGCGGGCATGCCCGGCTGCGCGCCTTCCCGTGCCGGAACACAGTGGCCAGTTGCGCAGCCTTGACTCATCTACCGTTGCGGGGGCAGCGCCGGGATCGAATCTGTCGATGCTTACCGGCTTCCCTGTTTCACTCCGCCAATCGGCGATTGCGGAGCACCTGAAACAAACCGCGAAGGGTAGAGGGTTGGGCCCGGAGCGTCAATCGAACCGCGCCGGATTGAACCTCTGGTATTAAGCTCATCTCAATCAATGACTGACTTCAGGCCTTGTGGAGATCGACCATGTTCCCGTTCCGCGCGCGTCACGCACTTTTGCTCGCGATCGCCGGCAGCCTTGCGGCCTGTGGCGAGTCCGCCAGGTTACAGGTGGCCGACGGCACCGGCCCTCAGCCCCAGCTGCCCGAGCCCAACAAGACCTTCATGCCGACGGTCAACATCGCACCGGCCATCGGCTGGCCGCAAGGCGCCAAACCGGTTGCCGCGTCGGGTCTGCAGGTCGCGGCGTTTGCCGAAGGCCTGGACCATCCGCGCTGGATGTATGTGTTGCCCAACGGCGATGTGCTGGTGGCCGAGTCCAATGCGCCGAACAAAGGCAAACCCGCCAAGGGGCTGCGGGACTGGGTGTCGCAGAAGGTCATGAGCCGCGCGGGTGCGGGTGTGCCGAGCGCCAACCGGATCTCGCTGCTGCGCGACAGCGATAAGGACGGCGTGGCCGAGACCCGCACCGTATTCTTGAAAGACCTCAATTCGCCGTTCGGCATCACGCTGGTGGGCAATACGCTGTACGTCGCGGATACGGATCGGCTGATCAGTTTTCCGTACGTCGAGGGCCAGACAACCATCACCGCTCAGGCGACCCGGGTGACTGATCTGCCTGGCGGCGAGCTGAACCATCACTGGACCAAGAACGTGATCGCCAGCAAAGACGGCAACAAGCTGTACGTCACGGTCGGCTCCAACAGCAATGTGGGCGAAAACGGCATGGACCAGGAACAAGGCCGTGCCGCCATCTGGGAAGTGGATCGGGCCAGTGGTCGGAAACGGATCTTCGCCTCGGGGTTGCGCAACCCTAACGGCATGGATTGGGAACCGGTTACCGGCACGCTGTGGACCGCTGTAAATGAACGCGACGAGATTGGCAGCGATCTGGTGCCCGACTACGTGACGTCGGTGCAGGACGGCGGGTTTTATGGCTGGCCTTACAGTTATTACGGCCAGAACATTGATGTGAGGGTCGAGCCGCAGAACCCGGAACTGGTCGCCAAAGCGATCGTTCCGGACTACGCAGTCGGTCCACACACGGCGTCGCTGGGTCTGGCATTTGGCGACAGCAAGACCCTCGCCGCTCCATTCGATCAAGGCCTGTTCATCGGCCAGCACGGATCATGGAACCGCAAACCGCTCAGCGGCTACAAGGTGGTGTTCATCCCGTTCAAAGACGGCAAACCCAACGGCGCGCCGGTGGACGTGTTGACGGGTTTTCTGGACAAAGATGAGAACGCGATGGGCCGGCCGGTGGGCGTGATCAAGGATCAGCGTGGCGGCTTGCTGGTGGCGGATGACGTGGGGAACAAGGTGTGGCGCGTTACGTCGGCGCGATAGGGGGCGCGGTATTCAATAACTTCGCGTCGACTTCGTCGCGAGCTTCGCTCCCTCCCACAGTAGAGTGCGCAACTCGGCTTAGTGGGAAGGAGCGAAGCTCGCGATCTGGCGCGCAGCGGCAGCAACAGCTGTACACGCAGAGAGTCGGCGTCAGTGCGCGTTCTGCGCCAGGTTCGACGCTTGAATCACGCGCTTGGCGTTCAGATTGGCTTTCTGCCAATACGGCTTGTTCAAACTGTCGAGTTTAACCGTGCCACCGGTCGCCGGGGCGTGTACGAAACGCCCCTCCCCGACATAAATCCCCGCGTGGGAAACCTGTGACCCGCCGGACGTCGCGAAAAACACCAGATCGCCGGACTGCAATTGCTCCAGCCGTACATCCGGCGCGCCGATGGTAATCATGTCGCGGGTCGAGCGCGGCAGAGAAATGCCAGCTGCATCACGGTAGACGTAACCGATCAGCCCACTGCAATCGAACCCGGAATCAGGCGTGTTGCCGCCCCAGCGATAGGGCGTGCCGACCAGACCGAGCGCACGAAACAGCACGTCTTCAGCAGCCTGGGAAAGAATCTGAGGGGGAGCGGTCACCACCGGGCGGTAGACCACCTGGGGTTTGGGAGGCGGCGCGCTTGAGCAAGCGCTGAGCAATGCAGCCAGCAACGTGACTGCCAGGCGAAACCTAATCGACATAACCCACAACGTCCTGATCCGGATGCGGCTTACGCTGCCGAGAAGCCCAAAAACGCAGACAGGCTCGAGGCCTGTCTGCGCATTGCATTATTTACGGCGTTTTACTGCGGTCTTTACTTTAGTCGACGTCATCGCGGTCGTCTGCACGGCCGGCTTGGACTTCGCCACGGCTGTACCCGGCGCCATCGCCAGCGCACGCTTGGCCTCGATGAAGGTCTTGCTCCAGTACGCGTCATCGAGGCTGTCGATGCGCACACCACCGCTGCGGCGGCTGCTGGAGTGGATGAAACGGTCGTCACCCAGGTAGATCGCTGCGTGGCTGACGCGACCACGGCCGCGGGTGCTGAAGAACAGCAGGTCGCCTGGCTCAAGATCGTTACGTGCAACCAGCGGCGCGTTCACGTTGATCATCTCGCGAGTCGAGCGCGGCAAGGTCATGCCCGCCTCTTCGCGGAACAGATAACCGATGAAACCGCTGCAGTCGAAACCCGAAGTGGTCGAGGTACCGCCGAAACGGTAGCGAGTACCGATCAGTGACTTGCCACGTTCCAGGATGCTGTCGGCCAGAACCGGCAGCTGGTAAGGCTTGTTGTCTGCAAAACGGGTCAGTTCGGCCTGGGTGGCCAGCTCGTCCTGCAGGTTCGCTACGTCAACGCTTTTGGCGTCGGACGCAACGGTATGCGAATTCTGGTACTGCGCCTGGTGCTGAACAGGCTCTTGGGAAACCGGCAGATTAGCCGAGCAACCAAACAAAAAAGTGACGAGTGCGAGAGGCACGAGGGGTGCGAAGCGAACAACTTGCATGGGCACGACCGTGGCTGAACTGTAAAGAAGGCGCGACTATGCCCGCTATGAAAACGATTTGCAAATTCAATCGAACTAAATGTGACTTACGAGTTGTGACATGACATGTACCGCTCGCGCCTTGAAAAATACGTCCATTCGCGCGCTGTGATCAGTGGGCACCGGATTGATTTCAGCAGTGAATCCGCCGCAAATACGGGTACGCAGCACGGGTTCGTGGATATACGCAAAGCTTGCCGTCGTGCCGATGCTCAGCACTGCATCAAAGCCCTCGCCCATCTGATCGTGCAGTGTTTGCAGGGCAAGCTCCGGGAGCATTTCCTGAAACAAAACGACGGACGGTCGCAAAATGCCACTACACAAACGGCACAGCGGGGGCAGCGGGCGCCTCAAATGTTCGCTCAGCTCCGCGTCCTGCTCACCGCATGACTGGCAATACAGCGGCGCGATCCGGCCGTGGATTTCGATCAGACGCTCGGGCGGACTGCCCGCTGCCCGGTGATAGCCATCCACGTTCTGAGTCAGCACCCAGCACTCGGGTTTCATGCGCTGCAATTGGGCAATCGCGTAGTGGGCTTCATTAGGCTGGCCGCCGAGACACGCCTTGCCCAGCTCGGCGATGTATTTCCAGCACAGCGCCGGATCGCGGCGCAGCATCGGGCCGGACAGCGCCATTTCGATGGGCAGGCCATCATCGGTCATGCCGTTATAAATGCCGCCAAGGCCGCGATAGGTCGGCAGGCCGGAATCGGCCGACAACCCTGCGCCGGTGATGATCAGGATTCGCCGTGCATGGCGCAGTGCTGCCGCCGTTTGCACCAGCAGCGCCTGATCTACCACCCAAGTGTCTCTTTAAGGAAAGGAATGGTCAGCTTGCGCTTCTCTTGCAGGGAAGCCTGATCCAGGCGCTCCAGCAGCTCGAACAAGGCGCTCATGCTGCGGGTACCGCGAGTGAGGATGAAATGCCCGACCTCGTCGGTCAGGTGCAGGCCGCGACGCGAGGCGCGCAGTTGCAGGGCGCGCAGTTTGTCCTCGTCGGACAGGCCGCGCATCTGGAAGACCAGTGCCATGGTAAGGCGCGATTTGAGGTCGGGAAGCTTGACCGGCAGTTCACGCGGGGACTTGGACGCAGCGATCAACAACCTGCGACCGCTGTCACGCAGACGATTGAACAGGTGAAACAGCGCTTCTTCCCAGTCAGGCTTGCCGACGACCGCTTGCAGATCGTCCAGACAGACCAGCTCGTACTGTTCCAGATGATCGAACAGCTCGACACCTTCATCGATGACTTCGGCCAGCGGCAGGTACACCGCAGGCTCGCCCATCTGCTCGAAACGCAGGCAGGCTGCCTGCAACAGATGAGTACGCCCTACCCCGTCCTTGCCCCACAGATAGATGAGGCTTTCGGTCCATCCGGCGTCGGCTTCGCACAGCCGCTCGACATAGCCGAGTGCAGCGGCATTGGCGCCTGGATAGTAATTGACGAAAGTGGCGTCATCACGCAGACGCACACTCAGGGGCAGCTGAATCGGTTTCATGCTGTCTGAACGGCTCAAACGAACCGCCAAGGGCCTCTGTGTAAAGTGCGCAAAGTTTATACCCGTGCGGCAGGTCGCACAATGCGCCTGCAAAATCAAAGGTTTGCGTGACCGAATCGCCCGGCCGACCTGAAGCCGACCGGGCACTGCGATTACAGATCCGGGTCTTCCGCCCCGCCGTAAATCTCTGAATCCTTGTACAGGTCGTGGGCGTGGCGCACCAGCACCATGATCACCGCCGCCACCGGCAGCGCCAGCAGGATCCCGGTGAAGCCGAACAGCTCACCACCGGCCAGGATGGCAAAGATCACCGCCACCGGATGCAGGCCGATACGGTCACCGACCAGCAAGGGCGTCAGTACCATGCCTTCCAGCGCCTGGCCGATCATGAACACCGCGACGATCCCCAGCATCGGATACAGATCACCGCCGAACTGGAACAGCCCGGCGACCAGCGCAGCACCGATACCGATCACGAACCCCATATAAGGCACGATCGCCGCAAGCCCCGCGATGACGCCGATCAGCAGACCCAGCTCCAGCCCGACCAGCATCAGGCCGGCGGCATAGATCACGCCCAGGCCGACCATCACCAGCAACTGGCCGCGAATGAACGCGCCCAGCACCTCATGGCATTCGGCCGCAAGCTTGACCACTTGCCCCTCACGCTGCCTTGGCAGCAGGCCGCGGATCTTGCCCATCATCAGGTCCCAGTCGCGCAGCAGGTAGAAGCACACCACCGGGATCAGCACCAGATTGGTCAGCCAGCCGATCAGCGCCAGACTCGACGCCGTGGCACGCGACAGGACGATACCGACGATATCGCCCGCCTGCCCCATGTGCTCGGAGATCGCCGCCTTCACTCGATCAAACCGCCAGAACCCGTCGGACAGACCGAACTTGGCTTGCACCCAGGGCATCGCGGTGTGCTGCAGCCAGTCGAGCATTTGCGGTGCCAGCTCATACAGGCGCATCAACTGCTTGGCGAGCATCGGCACCAGCACCAGCAGCAGCGCCATGAGCACCAGCGTGAACAGGCCGAACACGGCAACCACGCTCAGGGTGCGTGACAGGCCGAGCTTTTCCAGCCGGTCGACGATCGGGTCGCCCATGTACGCCAGCAGCAGCGCGACCAGAAACGGCATCAGAATCGGGTGCAGCAAGAATATGAAGGCCACCAGCAGGACAATCCCGCCAAGCCAGAACCAACGCCGTGAATCAGTCATCGATGTCTCTCAATCCAGAAGGAATCCGCCGGCTTACCAGCGGAAATACAGTTGCGGCGCAGCCGCGGGTACGATCATTGGCGCAGCCGCTGCCGGTGCAGCCGGTTGTGTGGCGGCGTTGACGGGAGCCGTTGCATCGGCGGGTGTCGCTGCGTTGGCCGGCGCCTGAGGCGCTGCCGCCATGGCTTCCTGAGCCGGAACTTCCTGCAACTTGCCAAGCGCCAGTTGGGCACGAACCTGCTCGGCACTGCCGGCGACTTCGAAATCGATGCGGTCACCTGCCACGGCCTTGAGCCGGCCGCCAAACGGCTCCAGCAGACGCAGCATCTCGGCATAACGTTCCAGCGTCATGTCCTGAACCTGCAGCACCAGCGCAGTCGATGTGCCCGGTTTGGCAACAAAGCGCGGTGCCAGTCGCTGGCTCACCGCGAGCAGTACCGCGTCGGCCAGCGCCTCGGAGCTGGCCCCGGTGGCGGTGCCTTGCTCACGCTGGTCGCCCAGCCACAGGCGCCATTTGCCTTGCCATTGCCCGGCGTCCTCCTTGGCGTGGACGGCCAGAATCGCGTCTGCGCCGTAGCGCTCGGACGCTTCCTTGAGCGCCGTCGCGTCATTGCTTTCCAGGGTCTGCGCAGTGCCGACGCCTTGCTCGCTCAGATCAGCCAAAGGCAGACGCAACGGCAGGCCACGGTGCTGGGCGGCACGGCGCAGCGGTTCGGCAGAACCCTGGCCATCACCCACCAGATTGGTGCTTTCCACCGATTCGTTCAGCCACCAGCCCAGAATCGAGGGCCGATTGCTGCCCCAGAGCGGCAGCCCGGCCTGACGCAGTGCGCGGTCGGCGGTCGCCGGGTCGAAATCCACCAGCAGGGTTTCCGGCGGACCGGCTTCGAAGCCGTACTGGCTGATGATCTTTTGCGGGTCTTTGCGCAGCTCGGCCAGTGCCGAACCTTGCGCGGCCTTGGCATCGCCGGTCAAACGCAGCACCAGGGTTTCGAGCGCGGCCTGGGTGGCACGGGTACGCTCGTCAGGCGACTGGCCGCTGACCGGCTCGCGTACCTGATAGAGATTGCTGACGGTTTCAGCGAACACAGGCAGGCTCAACAGCGACAGGCAGCCTGCGAAAAGGAAGTTGGTAAAACGCATGGACGGTTCCCGAACGGAGAAAAAAACGCCGTGAAAGTGCGGCTTCAGGAGGATGGACGAGGCTAGGACAGCACATCGGCCCGAAACACTCACCATAAAGTACACCTTAATAAGCCGCAGTCGAACGCAAGGCATGTCACAGGCTGTTTTATTTTGTGCGACATCTCCCCTACCGTCGGCCCAAGG
>JARDZH010000023.1 GCA_029240955.1 Pseudomonas sp.
GGGATGCGCCGCATGCCAGCTGTCCAGTTCAGCCTGCAGCCGGTCTCGCTCGGCCAGTAACTCGCGACTGCGCGGCGCGAGTTCATGAACCAGCGCGTCGAAACCCTCCCAGAACGCCGGCGTGGACAGCCCGGTGCCCGGCAGGACCTCTTCGTCGACAAAGCGTTGAAGCCGGACCGCGACGGTCAGGCGCTGACATTTGCAGAAATCGGTCATGGTCGGCCTCTCCAGTTGTAGGGGCACGCCTGCAATCGATGACTGAAACACGGGCCCTGTGGGAGGGA
This sequence comes from Pseudomonas sp., assembly GCA_029240955.1. The sequence continues at coordinate 285 of JARDZH010000023.1, forward strand.
GCAAAGCTCGCGACGCGGCGGTACAGGCGAACATTTGCATCGGCGTCCATGACGCCGTCGCGAGCTGGCGCTCCCTCCCACAAACACGCGTATCTGGCACTCCTGCAATCGACCGCTGGAACACGGTCCCTGTGGGAGGGAGCGAAGCTCGCGACGCGGCGTTCCGTTCCTACAGCATCTGCGCTTGCATCAGTCGGCGTTCAGCGCGGCGACACCGGCTTTGGCCACTTGCGCGTCCTGTTCGGCTTTCACGCCGGACACGCCCACCGCGCCGATCACCTGACCGTCGACGATCACCGGCACACCGCCTTCCAGCGAGGTCAGCAACGGGGCGCTGAGGAAGGCGGTGCGGCCGTTGTTGACCATGTCTTCATAGCCTTTGGACTCGCGGCGGCCAAGCGCCGAGGTGCGCGCTTTTTCAATCGAGATATAGCTGCTGATCGCGCCGGCCTCGTCCAGACGTTCGAACGCCAGCAAATGCCCGCCGTCGTCGACGATGGCGATCGAAACCCCCCAGCCTTGGCTGTGCGCTTCCTGGCGTGCTGCGTCGAGCATTCGGCTGACTTCGGTCTGGGTCAAAACGGCTTTGATTTTCATGAGTGACTCCGTACAGGTTCAGGGTTTGAGGACGTGTTCAAGGCTTGATCGACCAGTTCGATCCAGTGCCGCACCGGTGTCCGGTTGGCACCCGCCAGATGGGTCTGGCAGCCGATGTTGGCGGTCGCGATGACCTGTGGCTTGCCGCTTTCCAGCGCGTCGAGCCGGTTGTCACGCAATTGGCGCGCCAGTTGCGGTTGGGTGATGGAATAGGTGCCTGCCGATCCACAGCACAAGTGGCCGTCCGGGACCGATGTCAGGGTAAAGCCCAGACGTGACAATACACGTTCCACCTCACCGCCGAGTTTCTGGGCGTGCTGCAAGGTGCAAGGGCAATGGAACGCCAGCCGCGTATCGGCAGTGATTGCCAAGGTCTCAAGCGGCTCGTCGCGTATCACTTCCACCAGATCTTTCGCGCGGGCACTGACCTGCACGGCTTTGTCGGCATATGCCGGGTCATCGCGCAGCAGATGGCCGTAATCCTTGATGAATGCACCGCAGCCGCTGGCGGTCTGGATGATGGCTTCTGCACCGTTCTGCAGCGCCGGCCACCAGGCGTCGATGTTGCGGCGGGCACGGTCCAGGCCCGCCTGTTGCGCGTCGAGGTGATAGTCCACTGCGCCACAACAACCGGCTTCGGCGACCGGCGCGATGCTGATGCCCAGCCGGTCCAGCACCCGCGCCGTCGCGGCATTGGTATTGGGCGACAGGCCGGGCTGTACGCAGCCTTCAAGCATCAGCATCTGCCGCTCGTGTCGGGCGGAGGGGCGCAGGCCGGGTTCGGTGATCGAGCCCGGCAGCTTGGTCTTGAGACTGCCCGGTAGCAGCGGACGGAATGTGCGGCCCAGCCGCGTCAGGGATTTGAACAGGCCGGCGTCCGGGACGACGTGGCGCAGTCCCTCGCGCACCATGCGCTGGCTCAGCGGGCGTGGCACTGCGGCGTCCACCACGCTGCGACCGATGTCCAGCAGGTTGTGGTAATCAACGCCGGACGGGCAAGTCGTCTCGCAGTTGCGGCAGCTCAGGCAGCGGTCCAGATGCAGCTGGGTTTTCTCCGTCGCAGGGTTACCTTCCAGCACTTGCTTGATCAGGTAAATGCGCCCGCGCGGTCCGTCCAGTTCGTCGCCCAGCAATTGATAGGTCGGGCAGGTGGCATTGCAGAAACCGCAGTGCACGCAGGTGCGCAGGATGCGCTCCGCTTCTTCGGCACGGTGCAGCTGTCTGGCGTGTTCGCTCAGGTTGGTCTGCATGATTCAGAGCTCCGCGTACATTCGACCGGGGTTGAACACGCCCAGTGGATCCAGGCGCGCCTTGAGCTGCTGGTGATAGCGCCGCAACGGAGCCGGCAGCGGCTGGAACGGGCTGTCGTCCTGACCGGGACTGAAGCAGGTGGCATGGCCGCCCGCAGCCGAAACCCGGGCGCGGATGAGGTCGCCTGTGGCATCGGATTTCAGCCAGCGCTGCGCGCCGCCCCAGTCGATCAGTTGCTCACCCGGCAGATTCAGAGCGCCCGTGTTGTTGGGCATCGACAGCCGCCATAAAGGCCGCGCATCGAGAAAGAAGCTCAGACGCTGCTCGTTCAGATCCTCCCAATACGTGGGGTCGATCTGTTCGCCGCCAAAACGCTCGCACGCGGCCGCCACCGATCCCTCGCCGCCTTCGAGTCGCAGGCGCAGAACGCCGGCTTCATGACTCGCGGCGCTGATCGGAATCGGCTGCTGGCCCCATTCAGCCAGACCGTTCAAGGCGCGCTCACTGTCCAGCTCCAGCGCAATGCTGGTGCAAAGACGCGGCTTGGGCAGCACCTTGAGCGACACTTCGGTCAGGACGCCCAAACATCCCAGGCTACCGGCCATCAGGCGTGACACGTCATAGCCCGCGACGTTCTTCATCACCTCGCCGCCGAACCGCAGATGCTTGCCGTGCCCGGTGATGACCCGCGTGCCCAGCACATAGTCGCGCACCGAACCGCTCCACGGCCGGCGCGGGCCGGACAAACCTGCCGCGACCATTCCGCCCAGCGTCGCATCGCCGAAAGTCGGCGGTTCGCATGGCAGCATCTGACCGGCTTCATCCAGCGCTTGAATCAGTTCGGTCAAGGGCGTACCGGCGCGGGCGGTGATGACCAGTTCGGTCGGGTCGTAACTGACGATGCCGCGATGGTCACGGGTATCGAGAATTTCACCGGCGACGTTGCGCCCGAGAAATGCCTTGCTGTTGCCGCCCTGAATGCGCAGCGGCGTGACGCTGGCCAGCGCTTGATTGACCTGATCGAGCAGCGCGCCGCTGGCATCGAAATCCTGCGCAGTCGCCATCAGAAACGCTCCAGTTCGGGGAAGGGCAGTTGCCCGGCATGTACGTGCATCGCGCCAAACTCGGCGCAGCGGTGCAGGGTCGGGATGTTCTTGCCCGGGTTGAGCAGGCCGCTCGGGTCGAACGCCGCCTTGACGGCGTGGAACAGCTGCAGCTCGTCACTGTTGAACTGCGCGCACATCTGATTGATCTTTTCCCGGCCCACGCCGTGCTCGCCGGTGATGCTGCCGCCGACCTTCACACACAGCTCAAGAATCCGGCCGCCCAACGCCTCGGCCCGCGCCAGCTCGCCTGGCTGATTGGCGTCGAACAGGATCAGCGGATGCATATTGCCGTCGCCGGCGTGAAAGACATTGGCGACGGCCAGACCGTATTCGGCGGACAAGTCGGCAATGCCCCGCAGCACCCCTGGCAGTTCGCGGCGCGGGATGGTGCCGTCCATGCAGTAATAATCCGGCGACAGACGCCCCACTGCCGGGAAAGCGTTTTTGCGCCCGGCCCAGAAGCGCACCCGTTCGGCTTCATCCCGCGCCTGCCGCAGCTCGGTGGCGCCGGCGCGGGTCAGAACCTCGCGCACGCGGTCGCAATCGGCGTGCACGTCCGCCTCGACGCCGTCCAGTTCGCACAGCAGGATCGCTTCGGCGTCGACCGGGTAGCCCGCGTGAATGAAGTCTTCGGCTGCGCGAATCGCCAGGTTGTCCATCATCTCCAGTCCACCGGGAATGATGCCCGCCGCGATGATATCGGCGACGGCGCGACCGGCTTTTTCAACCGAGTCGAACGCCGCCAGCAGCACCTTGGCTACTTGCGGTTTGGGCAGCAGCTTGACGGTGACTTCGGTGATGACGCCCAGCATGCCTTCGGAGCCGGTGAACAGCGCCAGCAGATCGAAGCCCGGCGAATCCAGCGCCTCGCTGCCCAGTGTCATGGCCTCACCTTCGACGGTCAGCATCTCGACCTTCATGAGGTTGTGCACGGTCAGGCCGTATTTTAGGCAATGCACGCCGCCTGCGTTTTCTGCGACGTTGCCGCCGATCGAGCAGGCGATCTGCGAAGAAGGGTCGGGCGCGTAATACAGGCCGTACGGCGCGGCCGCCTGGGAAATCGCCAGATTGCGCACGCCTGGCTGAACCCGAGCCACGCGTGCCGCGGGGTCGATGTCGAGAATCTTGTTGAAGCGCGCCATGACCAGCAGCACGCCTTGCTCCAGTGGCAGCGCGCCACCTGACAAACCGGTACCAGCGCCGCGCGCGACCACCGGAACGCGTTGTTCATGACAGACTTTCAGCAGGGTTTGTACCTGTTCCAGACGCGCAGGCAGGGCGACCAACAGGGGCGTGGTGCGGTACGCCGACAGGCCGTCGCACTCGTACGGCCGTAATTCTTCGGGCCGATGAAGCAGATCCAGGTCTGGCAACTGACGTTTGAGCTCGTCCAGCAGCCGTTGTTTATCGACAGTCGGCAGAGGGCCGTCGATTCGCTCGTCGTAGAGAATGTTCATGTGCGACCCAGTGTTGTTTTTATCGGGCTGGCGCGGTTGCAGTTCATGATTGGCGATCGCGACGCGCCTCTACACCGTGGCTGCGGTCAGCCGCGCTGTCAAGCTGACTCCCACCGAGACTGCACATGGTGGGGTTTTTCGTAGGAGCCAGCTTGCTGGCGAATGTTCAGTGGGAGCAGAACACATTGATTGTCTGGGCTGAGGCCTCGCCAGCAAGCTGGCTCCTACAACAAACCGTGCGGGCCAGCGCACCACCGCCATTGACAGACGCCTACCGATCCCGCAATTTACGCATCACGTAATCGCCTTACGAAAACAACAACAGGCAGCCGGCGTGGATCTATTTACCTACTATCGTTCGACCTCCAGCTACCGCGTGCGTATCGCGCTGGCGCTCAAAGGTCTGGATTTCAACGCCATTCCGGTCAACCTGATTGCAGGGGGTGGGGAGCATCGCACGCCGCAATACCGTGCCCTCAATCCCCAGGGTCGCGTGCCAGCGCTGCGGCTCGACGGCGGCGAAGTCATTACCCAATCGCCCGCGATCATCGAATACCTTGAAGACGTCCATCCCGAACCGCCATTGCTCGCGGCTGACCCGGTGCTGCGCGCCCGGCAACGAGCGGTAGCGGCGTTGATCGGCTGCGACGTCCACCCGCTGCACAACGTCTCGGTGCTCAACCGTCTTCGCGGGTTGGGACACGATGAATCGGTCGTGACCGAATGGATCGGCCACTGGATCACGGACGGGCTGGCTGCGGTGGAGCAACTGATCGAAGACGCCGTCTTCTGCTTTGGCGAATCGCCGAGTGTGGCGGACGTCTACCTGTTGCCACAGCTCTATGCCGCCCGGCGTTTCAACGTTGATCTGACGTCATACGCACGTATTGGCCGAGTGGAAACCCATGCCCTTCATCATCCCGCGTTCCGCGTTGCACATCCCGATGCGCAACCGGACAAGCCGGACTAGGCTCAAGTCATGAAAGCTCTTGGCCTGCAGTTGATTTTCGGAGATTTCCTCGCCCGTAGCGTGCGAGGGATTTCCTGTGCGCCGCCCGCGGGACGTTGAAGCATCGCTTCCTCCGACACTCTTCCGCAGCGCACTTTGCAAGGAGCCAGACCATGGCTGATCTCTACGAAAACCCGATGGGCCTGATGGGCTTTGAATTCATCGAATTTGCTTCGCCGACGCCCGGCACGCTCGAACCCGTGTTCGAAATGATGGGCTTTACCAAAGTGGCGGTTCACCGCTCCAAGGACGTGGTGCTGTATCGCCAGGGTGCGATCAACCTGATCCTCAACAACGAGCCGCAAAGCCTGGCGTCATACTTTGCCGCCGAGCACGGCCCTTCGGTCTGCGGCATGGCGTTTCGCGTCAAGGACTCGCACAAAGCGTATCAGCGCGCGCTGGAGCTGGGCGCTCAACCGCTGGAAATCGCGACCGGGCCCATGGAGCTGCGTTTGCCCGCGATCAAGGGCATCGGCGGCGCGCCGTTGTATCTGATCGACCGCTTCGGCGAGAGCACGTCCATCTACGACATCGACTTTGACTTCATCGACGGCGTGGACCGCAATCCGGTCGGCGCGGGCCTGAAAGTCATCGACCACCTGACCCACAACGTCTATCGGGGCCGCATGGCGTACTGGGCGGCGTTCTACGAAAAGCTGTTCAACTTCCGCGAGCTGCGCTACTTCGACATCAAGGGCGAGTACACCGGCCTGACGTCCAAGGCCATGACCGCGCCGGACGGGTTGATTCGCATCCCGCTCAACGAGGAATCGTCCAAGGGCGCAGGTCAGATCGAAGAGTTCTTGATGCAATTCAACGGCGAGGGGATTCAGCACGTCGCGTTTTTCACCGATGACCTGATCAAGACCTGGGACGCATTGAAGGCAACCGGCATGCGCTTCATGTCCGCGCCGCCGGACACCTATTACGAAATGCTCGAAGGCCGCTTGCCCGGCCACGGCGAGCCGGAGGACGAACTCAAGTCGCGGGGGATTCTGCTCGACGGTACGTCAGAGGGCGGGGAGAAGCGTCTGCTGCTGCAGATCTTCTCCGAAACCCTGATGGGGCCGGTGTTCTTCGAATTCATCCAGCGCAAGGGTGACGACGGGTTTGGTGAAGGTAATTTCAAGGCGCTGTTCGAATCCATCGAGCGTGATCAGATCAAGCGCGGGGTGTTGATGACGGAGTGATCCGCCCGCGAGCACCGCGTCGCTTCTGTCGCGGGTAAACGCGCTCCTACACGCGTTTGCCCGCGACATCAGGCTTTACGGCTGTTGAGGATCATCAGCGTCAACACCCCGGCCACAATCCCCCAGAACGCCGAACCCACGGAAAACAGCGTCAGCCCTGACGCTGTCACCATGAACGTGATCAGTGCGGCCTCACGTTCAGCCGGCGCGCTCATGGCGACGGTCAGGCCGTTGATGATCGAGCCGAACAGCGCCAGCGCCGCGATCGACAGCACCAGTTCCTTCGGGAACGCCGCGAACAGGCCCGCGAGGGTTGCCCCGTACAGCCCGGCGATTCCATAGAAAATCCCGCACCAGATCGCTGCGGTGTAGCGCTTGCTCTTGTCTTCGTGAGCTTGCGGGCCGGTGCAGATAGCGGCGCTGATAGCGGCCAGATTCAGACCGTGCGAACCGAACGGCGCCGTCAGCAGTGAGCCGATGCCGGTCACGGTAATCAGGGGCGAGGAGGGCGTGTCATAGCCGTCTGCACGCAGCACCGCGACGCCCGGCATGTTCTGCGAGGTCATCGCCACCACGAACAGCGGGATGCCGATGCTGATGGTCGCGGCCAGAGAAAAACTGGGGGTGGTCCACGCGGGCGTCGCCAGTTCCAGCGCAAAACCGTTGAAGTCGAGAAGGCCGAGAACGCCTGCGAGAACGACGCCCACCAGCAGCGCCGCCAGCACCGCGTAACGCGGCGAAAGCCGTTTGACGATCAGGTAAGTGAAGAACATCCCCAGTACCAGGCCGGTGCGGTGCTGCGCTGCGACGAAGATTTCACTGCCGATCTTGAACAGAATGCCGGCCAGCAAAGCCGCCGCCAGTGACGCGGGCAAGCGGCGCACCAGTTTCTCGAAACTGCCGGTCAGGCCGCAAAGGGTGACCAGGACTGCGCTGGTGATAAACGCGCCGATCGCTTCGGGGTAGCTGACGCCGCCCATGCTGGTGATCAGCAGCGCAGCGCCCGGCGTGGACCAGGCCACGCTGATGGGCGTGCGATAACGCAACGAAAGGCCGATGCTGCACACCGCCATGCCCAGAAACAACGACCACAGCCAGGACGATATCTGCCCGCCCGTCAAACCGGCGGCCTGGCCGGCCTGAAACATCAGCACCAGCGAACTGGTGCAGCCGGTCATCATGGCGATGAAGCCGGCGACCACTGCGGAGGGCGACGTGTCGGCCAGCGGGCGCAGCGGTGCCTTGAGAATCGCGGTCATGCGGGCTTCCTTGGGTAGGCGGTTCAGGTGGGTCAAGCCTAATCGCATGTCGGCCGCGCGCTACGATACAGCGATCTGCATATTGACCGTTACAGTTCTGCCTCGGCTGTCGTTTGACGGTTTGTGTATTGGTGGATGTTTAAAAAGGCTGGGTTGTGGCCGGATACCATTTCGCAGCGCCGCCAGCTGCCCGGAATGTTTATGATGGTCGCCCAAGCGCATCTCAGAGACAGGCGATGTATTGGCAACCAAGGAGAACTTCATGCGTCTACCCCTCACACTGCTGGCTGCGCTCATGGCGCTGGGTGTCGGCTGTTCCGCCCAGGCCGCTGATTGCGATGCCAATCAGGCGAGCATGAATCAATGTGCAGGCAAGGAGCTGGCCGATCTCGATGCTCAGCTCAATAAGCACTACAAAGCACAGATGGCGTGGCTCAAGACCCCGGCGAAGAAGCAGGCGCTCAAGGATGCGCAGGTCAAGTGGATCGCCTTTCGCGACGCCGACTGCAATTACGAAGCGGGCAAGGCCCGGGACGGCGGCTCGATGTGGCCATTGGTGCAGTCGCAGTGCCTGATCAAGCACACCAAGGTGCGGGTCAAGCAACTCGAAGACTACGCGGGCTGCCGCGAAGAGGGCTGCCCGCGCTAAGAGGTTCTAAACCTCAGGCCGCGCCGAAGCGCTGGTCCAGATAGTCGATGATCACCTTGGATTCGTACATCCAGGTGGTCTTGCCGTCTTCCTCGATGCGCAGGCACGGCACTTTGACCCGGCCCCCGCCTGTGAGCAGCGCCTGACGATCGGCTTCGTTGTGCTTCGCATCCCGCAGCGCGACCGGCACATTGAGGCGGCGCAGACTGCGACGGGTCTTCACGCAGAACGGGCAGGCGTGGAACTGATACAGCGTCAGCGCGCTGGCCGATTGGTCGACAGCCGCCTGAGCCTCGGCAGAGCGCTGCTTTCGGGCCGGACGGGTAACGAAATCGCCAGCGATGATGAGCTGGCCAAGACCAACCCTGAGCGCTTTCATGAACACGGGCATCACTCCTGCGAGACCTCGGGTCGAACGTCGACCGGCCGCAGCCGGATCGACGCCGACCGCAAGGATCACTTGATAAGGCTGAGGAACTCGCTGCGAGTCGCGGCGTTGGCGCGGAACTCGCCGAGCATCACCGAGGTGATCATCGCCGAATTCTGCTTCTCGACACCGCGCATCATCATGCACATGTGTTGAGCTTCGATGACCACCGCAACGCCCAGTGCGCCGGTGACCTGCTGGATGGCCTCGGCGATCTGGCGGCTGAGGTTTTCCTGGATCTGCAGACGGCGGGCGAACATGTCCACGATGCGGGCGACTTTCGACAGGCCCAGCACTTTGCCGTTAGGGATGTAGGCCACATGAGCCTTGCCTATGAACGGCAACAGGTGATGTTCGCACAACGAGTACAGCTCGATGTTCTTGACCATCACCATCTCGCTCGCGTCGGAGCTGAACAGGGCGCCATTGGTGACTTCCTCAAGCGTCTGCTCATAGCCGCGACACAGATACTGCATGGCTTTGGCGGCACGCTTGGGCGTATCGCGCAGACCTTCGCGCGAAACGTCTTCGCCCAGTTGACCCAATATCGCGGTGTAATTCTGTTCCAGTGTCACAGGGCTGTGTTTCCGTGTGGGTTTCGATGGACGCGAGGGCAGCACCCTCGCCGAGGCGCACATAGTAACTTAGCCATGCCCGCAGGTGTATGGCGGGGAATGCAAATCGCACCGGCAGACCGGTTTGTATCGATTCGCTTACCAAGAGGCAACGCGTTGGATACCCACTTTGCGCCGGGCGCGCGGTCTCATGCGGCAGTTATCAACCCGCACATTGGGAGCGTTCATTCGGATGTTGAGTCGAGTCGTTAAAGTTGTAATGTTTGCCGCCGTGCTGTCCACGATGTCAGGTTGCTGGCCATTCTGGGGCCCGGGCGGTCATGGCGGTGGCGGCCACGGCGGAGGTGGCGGCGGTGGTCATCACGAAGGCGGCGGTCCCGGCCATTTCGGACCGGGCGGTGGGCCGCGTTAAGCGCTGAGGTGTGCCGATACATCGAAGGTACTGCTCGTGTGGGAGGGAGCGTAGCTCGCGATGCAGGCAACACGCTGTGTCAGGCAATCCGCGTCGATCTTGTCGCGAGCTGCGCTCCCTCCCACAGGTCCGCGTTCAGACGCCGCTACTCATCCCGCCCTTCCATCATGGTGCGCTTGAGCATCACGTACAGCGCGCCGGCGCCGCCGTGCTTGGCCAGGCACGAGCAGAAACCCAGCACCTGCGGGTGCTGGCGTAACCATGTATTGACATGACTTTTGATCATCGGCCGTTTGCCGTCCAGCCGCACGGCCTTGCCGTG